>JBEKTJ010000014.1:0-76210 GCA_049516155.1 Bryobacteraceae bacterium | reverse complement strand
AGCGACACCAGCAGAATGAAAAGCACCGCGATCATGGTGACCAGGCCGGCGAATGGGCTGACCTCCGTGCGCGCGATATCGGCGAGCGACCGTCCGCGGTGGCGCACCGAGGCCGCCAGCACCGTAAAATCCTGCACGCACCCCGCGAGCACCGCGCCCGAAGCGATAAAGTTGTGACCGTCCCGGAACTGGTGCGCGGGCGTGATGCGCCGGTCGTCCAGCGCCAGCGCCTTCGCGGCGATGAAGGCGCTGTAATAACGGTAGGCGATGGCGTAGACGCATAGCGCGCCAATTAGGATGGGAAAAGTGTTCATCGGGGCCGTTTCAACCGATCATACCCCGGTTCTTGGCGGGTGGAATTGGCATTGGGATTGGTTTGACGCGGACCGATCGCTTTGATCGTGAGTGAGCGCCTGCACACGGTACAATGGAGTCAATGACGAAGCAATTGGAGGTCGTGTACGAGTCTGGCGTTCTCCGCCCTCTCGAACCACTCCCCTTCGCGGAACAACAGCACTTGGTCGTGACCGTTACTGACGAACCTCGCCCCAAGCCCGCGTTCAATGACCGTCGGCGCGAGCGGGAGTGGCTTCATTCGAACGGTCCGCGCTATGCCGGCCAATGGGTCGTGGTCGAAGGCGACCAACTGGTCAGTCACGGCGAGAACGCTAAGGTCGTTTTGCAACAAGCACGGGCGGAGGGCGTTCCGCATCCTCTCCTGATGCACATTCCGAAGGAGCCTCCGCTTCCGTTTGGCGGCTGGTAGGGCTTGGCTTTTCAGATCAGCTTCGCCATGCAGCATTGCTATGCCGGGCCGGGCGGTTTCGTTTGCTTCCTATGCGTCCATGTCGTACGCCGTCTTCATCCACCGCCGCACTTCGTCGTCGATATCGGCTAGCGATGAGATCTCGATCCGCCGCGTGATCCTGTCTTTCTTGGCGAACCCGCCCGTATCGATCAACCGCTTGGGTGTCTTGGTATCCTTCAGCGCCAGGCCGAAGTCGATGCGCGTGCGCGTCGAGGGTTTGATCTGCGCGAACACATGGTTGCGATACAGCGGCACGAAGGTCTGGCACGGGCACACCCGCACGTCCTTGCCGAGTTTGAGGGCGGCCGCCAGCAGCGCGTCGTAGATCGGGCGCAGTCCGGCTTTCGGTCCGGCGAACAGTTTCTCGACATATTGTCCCGCCAGCCGCAGATAGCCTTCCGGGCTGTACAGTTCGCCCTTGCCCACCGATACCTCGGCGATGAATCCGGCATAGTTCGTTCCTAGCCCGTGCTTCGCCTTCAGCCAATCGCGCCGTTCCTTTTCGGTGGAAGGCCCGTCGCTGCCCACTAGTTCCAACCAATCCTCCAGCGACCGGCCGGTCTTCTCTTTCATCGCCGCGATTATGGACTGCGCCATCGCCACGGCCGGATGCACTGCGAAAGTCGATTTGCTTTGCGCCTTAGCGGGCATAGGTCAACCGTGCGCCCCCACCGCCATCATTTCGTCGATGCGCCCCTGGATTTCACCCGGCGTAACTGTCTGCTTCACCGTGGCCAGCGCCCAAATGTGCCCGTACGGATCGGTCACCCAGCTATAGCGGTCACCGAAGAAGGTGTCGCACGGCCGCATGGCCGGCGCCGCCCCCGCTTCCACCGCCCGCTCGAAAGCGGCGTCCACATCGTCCACATAAGTCTCGAGGATCACCGAAGTGCCCCCTAACGTTTGCGGCGACACAGGCCCGCCCTCGCAGGGCTTCTGTTCGCTTTCGGTGGCCACTTGCACCACCGATTCGCCGACGCGCAATTGGGCAAAAATGCCGTTGCCGCCGGGCATGGGCGAGCGGTACAGCACTTCGGCGCCGAACGCTCGCTTGTAAAACTCAATGGCCTCGTCTCCGTTGCGTACAAACAGGTATGGGACGATCTGCCGGTTATTTGGTCTCGCTCCCTGGATTGCCATGTTTTCTCCTTGCCGCGATCCGCCACACATGTCCCGCTGGGTCGGCGATCTCGCGAAATTGTTTTGCCCAGTCGTATACCTCGTCGAGCGGCTTCGGGTTGAGCCGGTACAGGCATTTGCGCCCCGACCGCCGGCCGCGCACCAATCCGGCCCGGCGCAGTACCCGCAGGTGCTGCGAAATGGCCGGCTGGCTGACCCGAAACGGCCGGCCCAAATCTTCCGCTGAATGCTCCGCATCGCGCAGCAGATTCAGGATCGCCCGCCGCGTGGGGTCCGCCACGGCCCTGAATACGTCCGCAGCCTCTCGATCTCTCACTTAAGAAATTATATAAGCATGCGCTTATATGTCAAGCCGTCTGAGCAAAACGTTACAATTGACCTGCATGCACTGGAGCGGACTCGGCGCAATCCTGTTGGGGCTGGCGGTGATCTCGGGCGCTTTCGGCGCGCACGGCCTGCGCGGCCGCCTGGATGCCTACTCCATGGGCATCTATGAAAAAGCGGTCTTCTATCAATTCGTTCACGCGCTCGGTATCTTGATCGTGCCGCTGTTCACCCGCGCCGGCGCGCTCTCGGAATCGGCTGCCGCCTGGGTCTGCGGCCTGCTGTTGGCGGGCATCCTGATCTTCAGCGGCAGCCTCTACGCCCTGGCGTTGACGGGCGTCCGAACCTTTGGCGCCATCACCCCGATCGGCGGGCTCTCCTTCATCGCCGCTTGGTTCGTGCTGGCCTTCCGCCTGTGGTGGCCCAGGCTTTAGCCGCAATGTGTCTGATTGACACATCCGCCAACCGCAAACGCATTGGTTTTGAAGCGCATGGCACGGCACGCGATGTGCAGCACAACCGTAATATGTTACGACGACTCTCCCTCTGGTTCGCTCTGCCGATCGCCACTACAGCGATGGCGGCCGCTCAAACCTTCCTGCTCGGCGTGAACTACTCCGAGCCGATCCCCACGGGTTCTGCGACCACGACTAACATGTACCGCTCGTTTCAGGTCGGCGCCGGCACGGACTCGCAGGGAGACATCTACCTTTTGCTGAATTACGGCATGATAAAAGGGCAGTTGACCGCCAATGTCGCGTACCTCGTGAAGCTGACCCCGAAGGGGGACCGCGTCGTTTACCAAAACACGCTTGCATTTCAGGCCTCGTTACTGGCGGTAGATCCAGCCGGAAATGTGTATCTGGGCGGAGGCAACGTCGTGCAGAAGTTGGGCGCCGATGGCGCGACGGTGGCGTACACCACCACAATCGGGCAGAACCTGACGCTGACGGGTCTGGCAGCGGATGCCACCGGCCGCGCCTACGTGACAGGCGCTGCGTCCGGCACCGGTTTCGAAGCCACACCCGGCGCGCTGCAGCAGACTCCTGCGAGTTCGGCTGGCGGCCCAGATGCTTTCGTGGCTCGCCTGAAACCGTCGGGCGCCATCGATTATGCAACCTACCTGGGAGGGGGAAGCCAGGCGCTGCCGGCGGGAATCGCAGCGGATGCTACGGGGGCCGCATATGTCACCGGGTTCGCCTATTCGACAAATTTCCCGGTAACGCCAGGAGCTTACCTGGCTGCTTCCGGCATCCCCAATTCGGGCGCTTCATTCCTGGCGCGTTTGTCTCCGGCCGGCTCGACGCTGATTTATTCCACGTTCACGGACGCGCAAGACGATCAAGCTGTCGCTGTCGCGGTGGATTCCGCCGATAACGCGGTTGTGCTTCTATCCAACGCTACCTTCATGGGATCGGTGGTCCTGCGGTTCAACCCGCAAGGAACCGCCCAGTTATTTTCAAAGTCGCTGCCGGCGTCGCATCCTGTCACATTGGCTGTGGATGCGGCCGGCAACACCTATCTTCTATCGGCCACCGGGGCCAATTACCCGGTGAAGAACAGTTTGGCGGCGTGCGGCGCGAACGGATCCTCCGCGCTGACGGTGCTCGATGGCAGCGGAAACATATTGCAGTCGACTTACATTCAGGGATCGCAGGGCTACAGCAGTCCGCCGGCGGCGCTAGGCCTCGGCGCGAACTCGACGGTCTTCGTGGTGGCTTCTCCTACGGCTTCCTATGCGCCAACGCAGCAGTTGGCCGGGTCGCAGCCAGGGCTTCTGTTTCTGACAAGCTTCTCACCGGGTGCGAAAGCGCAAGTCGTGCCGCTCGCGTGCCTCGGGAATGCGGCAAGCTACGACACCACGGGGATAGCCGGCGGCGAACTGGTAAGCGTGTTCGGACAGGGCCTTGGGCCGGCCAACGGCGCTCAGCCGGAGGTGGACGCGCAGACCGGCTTCCCGAAACAACTGGACGGCGTCGCAGTAACCTTTAACGGTATCCCCGCTCCGCTCTTGTATGTGCAGGACAGCCAGGTTAACGCGATCGCGCCGTGGTCGTTACAGATAGGCCAAACCGTCCAGGTTTGCGTTGAATACAACAGCACGGCGAGCAACTGCCTTGTGCGCACGGTGGTGGTCGCGGACCCCGGCGTTTTCACTGTGGATGGCTACTATGCCGCAGCGCTGAATCAGGATGGCAGCCTCAACTCGGCTTCCAATCCCGCCCAGGTAGGTTCCACTGTGACGGTCTTCGCAACCGGACTCGGGGCGACCGACCCTCCGCAAACCGATGGGGCAATCGTAGGTATTCCATTGCCGGCAAACGTTTTGCCGGTCCAGGTTTTTTATAACGCACCCGCGCTTCCCGGCCTTTTCCCCGTGAACTTCGTGATAAACTATGCCGGTCCGGCGCCGTATGAGGTGGCGGGCGTGAGTCAAATCAATTTCGTCGTCCAAGACATCGGCGCCAATGGGCCGATTTACCTGGATGTGGGCGCGGGCGCCCCGGATTTGGGCGGCGCGCAGAGCGCCGGATTCCAGGTGTACATCGCGCAGCAGCCGGCGCCGGTCCAATAATCCAACCCTCTTCGTTGCACCTCGTTTTAGTCGCGGTAGGGACGTCCGTTACCAGACGCCCCCCGCATGCGGGGCCGGGGTAGATGGCGATCCAGAATCGAGCGGAAACGCTCCCACCCTAGGCGATGTCGTTGGCCGCGTCGCCGCAGCGCCGCCAGCCACGCACGCGCCACCTCCCGCCGAAACGTCTGGAGCGCCGCGAAGTTCCCCGGTACCGCGCGATAGTTGAGGTAGCCCTGCACCACCGACCGCTGCCAGCCCCCGGTCTCGGCGATCCGCTCATGCCAGCGCTTGCGCAACTCCTGCCGGACCGCTTGCAGTTTGCTGCGCAGCCGCTTTTTGACCGTCCGCCGCCCGACCGTAAACCAGCCACCCTTCCGGGTCTTCCCGCAGATATGCGTAAACCCGCCCACCTTCCGCATCCGCTCTCCCAATTGCTCCCGGAATCCTTCCGCGTCCTCCCGGCGCTCGAACTCCAGCACGGCATCGTCGGCGTAGCTGACCACAATCATGTCCCCGTGCGCCCACTTCCCCCGCCACTGGTTCACCCAGAGATCGAAGACATAATGCAGGTAGATGTTCGCCAGCAAGGGCGATACGACGGCCCCTGTGGCGTCCCTACCTTCGTCTCCTTCCATTCCCCTTCTTCCGACACTCGCTCGATGAACTTCACCAGATCGAGCACCCAGTTCACCTTCTTCCGCCGCAGGCCCACAGCCAGGGCATCCAGCGCATCATGCTGGCTACGCCCCGGCCGGAACCCGTAGGAGGATCCCAGAAAGTCCTCTTCCTAAATCGGGTTGAGAACCGTCACCACGGCCTGTTGGACGATCTTATGTATGGTCTCCGCGGCGGTTGGGCACGACATGCGCCCCGATGGATGCGCTCGTGGAGGTCCTGCAACCGCTCCTCCACTCCCGCTCCATACTGCCGCCACGTCGCGCCGTCCACTCCTGGCGCAGCTTGCCTCTGGAGTGCGTAATAGCTGTCCCGGAGCAGTCCGACCGTCACATGATGCAGCAAGGCGGTGAACTGCTGCTTCTTATCCCTGCCAGCTGCTTCCCGCACACCTCCAAGTCCCTGGGACACATGTTCCCGGCCCTGCGTCCGGCACGTGTGGGCCTCTTCGGTGTTCCCCTGGGTCGAACGGCTTCCCTCCACCCCCTCCGCCGGGGATGGCTCCCCGTTGTTCGAGCGCTTCGCAGGTACTACCCGTTCGTCCGACTCCCCCCTGGCGTGCGTGCTGGTCTTATAGCTCGTCGCCTTCTCCAGCCGTTCCAGCGTACTGCTGCCGGACGCCCGCGGGGTCTCCCGGTTCTCGCGCATGGAATTTCCAGGCATGCCTGGGGTCTCCGACCGCGCAGGGTTCATGAGAGGCTCGCGTCTATCGTCACTCATGATTTGGCCTTCCGTCTCGCTGAACGACGTCGGCACCCCGAACAAGATGGATTTCGCAGCTCAATGCCCTGCCTGCCTGTACCCCTGTCAACGCTTCACGTACAGCCTTGCGGCTGCCCGCGCATGACTCGGGGGCAGGATGGTTCGCTATTCCTTTCCTGTAGGACTCTTTTATTCCCTATTCCATGCCGGTTTATCCCGGCGCACTCTGCGTTTATCCGCGGCCGAGTTCGAGCCGCCCAAGCGTGCATAACTGGTTACAATAAGTGCGTGGCCGATACCACCGCACCACCCGTTTCCGTTCTCCCCTTCGAGGCCTGCCTTCATGAACTGGAAAAAGTCGTCAAGGAACTGGAGGGCGGCGATCTCCCGCTGGAGCGCTCCCTGGAGCTCTTCGAGAAAGGCATGCGCCTCAGCGACACCTGCCGCAAGCAGTTGGAAGAGGCCGAAACCCGTGTCGAAATGCTGATCCGCAAGGAAGGCAAAATCCAGGCCGAGCCTTATCGTCCCGAGAAAGCATGAACCTTCGCGACTACCTCGCGCAGCAGCAAGAACTGGTCGATGCACACCTCGACCGCCTGGCGCCGCCGGAATCGCAGCACCCCCAAACCATCCACCGCGCCATGCGCTACAGCCTGTTCGCCGGAGGCAAGCGCATCCGCCCCATTCTCTGCCTGGAAGCCGCGCGCGCCTCGGGCGCCGATCCCGGTGACGCGCACTTCACGGCCGCCTGCTCGCTCGAATTCATCCATACTTACTCGCTCATCCACGACGATCTTCCCGCCCTCGATAACGACGATTATCGCCGCGGCAAGCTCACCTGCCACAAGGTCTTCGGCGACGCCATGGCCATCCTGGCGGGCGATTCGCTGCTGACCCTGTCCTTCGAAGTCCTGACGGGCGACGGCACCATGCCCGCCGTTCCGGCCGATCGCAAATCCCGCATGATCGCCGAACTGGCCGCCGCCGCCGGCACCGTGGGCGGCATGATCGCCGGTCAAGTCGCCGATCTCGAGGGCGAAGGCCAGCCCCCCACGGCCGCGTTGCTCGAATCCATCCATCGCGCCAAGACCGGCGCTCTGCTGCGCGCCAGTCTGCGTTTGGGCGCAATCTGCGCCGGCGCCGGCGACCCGCACTATCAGGCGCTCTCCTGCTACGGCGAGCACATCGGCCTGGCCTTTCAAATCGTGGACGACATTCTCGACGTCGAGGAATCCTCCGCAGCCCTCGGCAAGACCGCCGGCAAAGACGCCCAACAGCACAAAATCACATTTCCCGCCGTCTACGGCGTCGCAGAATCGCGGCGCATGGCCGGCATCGAGTGCCAGCGCGCACACGAAACCCTGGCCCCATTGGGTCCGCGCGCCGAAAGGCTGCACGAGCTGGCGGATCTGATCGTGCACCGCAAGTCATGAAGGCACGTCTCGACCGTCTGCTGGTGGATCGCGGTTTTGCTCCCACACGCGAAAAAGCGCAGGCGCTCATCATGGCGGGCGCGGTCCGGGTGGATGGCCGCAAGGCCGCCAAACCCGGCCAGCCGGTGGATGGCGAAATCGGCATCGAAGTGGCCGCCCAGCCGCCATACGTCGGCCGCGGGGGCCTGAAGCTGGCCGCCGCCCTCGCCCATTTCGGCATCCGCGCGGCGGACCGTATCTGCCTGGATATCGGCGCGTCCACCGGCGGCTTCACCGATTGCCTGCTGCAACAGGGCGCGACCCGTGTGCATGCCGTGGATGTTGGCGCAGGCCAGCTTGATTGGAAGATTCGCAGCGATCCGCGCGTCGTCGTACACGAGAAAATCAACGCGCGCTACTTGCGCCCCGAAGACTTGGGCGAGCCGATCGATCTGGCCGTCTGCGATGTCAGCTTTATTTCGGCAACGATGATCGTACCCGCCGTCTGCCCGGTGTTACAACCGGGCGGAGAAATGGTTATACTTGTCAAGCCCCAGTTCGAAGTCGGAAAGGGACAAGTGGGCAAGGGTGGAATCGTGCGTGAACCCGAGTTGCACCAGGCCGCCTGCCGCCGCGTGGACGATGCGATGCGCCAGTTAGGATTCAAAACTGCCTTGATCGAAAGCCCCATTCTGGGCGCGGAAGGAAACCGGGAGTTCCTCCTCCATGCCCACCATTGAAACTGTAGGTCTCATCTCCAAGCCCGCCGTTGCTGCCGCGGTCGATGTAGTGCCCAAGCTGCTGGCTTGGCTCGAAACGCGCGGCATGCGCGTACGCTATGACGTCCACACTGCCGCCTACGCCGCGCGGCGCGATGGCCTGCTGCGCGAGGAAGTGCCGCAAGGCTGCGACCTCGTCATCGTGCTGGGCGGCGACGGCACGCTGCTCTCCGCCGCCCGCGCCATCGGCAACCGCGAGATTCCCCTGTTCGCCGTCAACCTGGGCGGCCTCGGTTTCCTCACCGCCATCACGATCGATGAGCTCTATCCCGAACTCGAGCGCGCCCTCCGCGGCGAGCATCGCATCGGCCGCCGCAAGCTTCTGCACGCCGAAGTACGCCGCGGCGGCGCAATCGTCTCGCGCTACGAAGCGCTCAACGACGTGGTGCTCACCAAAGCCGCCATCGCGCGCATCATCGACTTGGATACCTTCGTCGACCAACAGTTCGTCTGCGCCTATAAGGCCGACGGCCTGATAGTCTCGACTCCCACCGGCTCCACCGCATACTCGCTTTCCGCCGGCGGCCCCATTATCTTTCCCTCCGTGCCGACCATCTGCCTGACGCCTATCTGCCCGCACATGCTGACCTACCGTCCTGTGCTGGTGGCCGAAACCAGCGAGGTCGAAGTCCGTTGCCGCGGCGAGGACGAGTCTGTCTACCTCACCATCGACGGCCAGATCGGCGAGCCGCTCAAGAAGGACGATTGCGTGGTCTGCCGCAGCTCCCAATACGCGCTGCACCTCATCCGCCCGCCGCGCATGATGTTCTTCGATGTGCTGCGCCAAAAGCTCAAGTGGGGCGAGCGTTGAAGCGCCTCTCGCTGACTGCCTGGATCTTCATCGGCATGGCCGCGGGTGTGGCTTTGGGCGCGTTCGCGCCGGGCGTGGCGCGGCAGCTCGGGCCCGTCAGCGCCATCTTTCTGCGGCTGATCCGCTCCATAATCGCTCCCCTGATCTTCGGCACGCTGGTGTTCGGTATCGCCGGCGGCGGCGACCTGAAGCGCATGGGCCGCATCGGCCTGAAAGCCATCGTCTATTTCGAAATCGTCACCACGTTCGCGCTGTTTCTAGGGCTCGCCGCCGTGAACCTGGTGCGTCCCGGAGCGGGCATGAAGCTGGCGCAGACTTCCGCCGAGGCCGCTTCGCCGCAACCGCCGCCGAGCGCGGGCGCCATTATCGAGCATGTGTTCCCGGCCAGCATCGTCGACGCCATGGCCCGCGGCGATGTGCTCGAAATCGTGGTCTTCGCGTTCCTGTTCGGCGCGGCTTGCGCCGCGGTGTGCGCCAAGGCCAAGCCGGTGGTGGCCTTCTGCGAATCGTTGGCCGAGGTGATGTTCCGCTACACGCGCTACGTCATGTATCTTGCGCCGCTGGGCGTGGGCGCGGCCATCGCGGTCACCGTGGGCAGCAAGGGCTTCGGGGTTCTATTCGGGTTGGGCAAGCTGATTCTCACCATGTACGTTGCGCAAGTGCTATTCGTGGGGCTGGTGCTGGGGGCCGTGGTGCTGCTGGTACGCATCCCGCTGGCGCCCTTCTACCGCGCCGTGCGCGAGCCGTTTCTGATCGCCTTCTCCACCGCATCCAGCGAAGCCGCCCTGCCGCTTGCGTTGGAGAATATGGAGCGCTTCGGGGTGCCGAAACATATCGTGGCATTCGTGATTCCCACCGGCTACAGCTTCAATCTGGATGGCACCACGCTGTATCTCTCGCTGGCTTCTGTTTTTGTGGCGCAGGCCGCGGGAGTGAACCTGACCTTCGGCCAGCAACTGCTGATGATGTTGACCCTGATGCTGACCAGCAAGGGAGTGGCCGGGGTGCCGCGCGCCGCGCTGGTAATCCTGGCCGGTACGCTTTCGACGTTCCATCTGCCGATGGAAGGCGTGGCGGTGCTGCTGGGCATCGACGCGCTGATGGACATGGCCCGCACCTCGGTCAACGTCATTGGCAACTGCCTCGCCAGCGCGGTGGTCGCGAAGTGGGAAGCGTGATGGCCTTAGCGCTTGCGCCCAGGGCCGGCATTGTTACAGATCAAGCGTATTAGGACGTCCAGACCGCCGTTGCACCGCCACCCACACGCGGCCTTGTTACCATAATAATCTGCGCATCGGGATACACACATCCATAGCGGCCTCGCTCGAAAACGCCGCACTGAAAGCATCCGAGTTGGGCGCCAATACCTTCCAGATTTTCTCGTCCAGCCCGCGGATGTGGCGCGCATCGTCGCCTAGCCTTGAGCAGATCCGATCGTTACAGCGCGCCCGCGAGCGGCTCGATCTATATCCGCTCGCCATCCATGTGAACTATCTGGTGAACCTCGCATCGGCGGACCCGGCCATCCGCGCCCGGTCGATTGCCTCTTTTCGCGGAGAACTGCAGCGCGCCGCGGCCGTAGGCGCTGAATACGTTGTTCTCCATCCGGGCAGTTACAAAAGTCAGTCGCTGGAGGAAGGCATCGCGGCATTCGTGCTGGGTTTGCGCGAAGCCGCCGCGGACGCCGCGGACATGATGAAGGCGGGAGTGACTGTGCTCCTGGAAAACACCGTGGGCTGTGGAGCGCAGATCGGAGGCCGCTTTGAAGAACTGGGCGCCATCCGCGACTGTGCCGCCCAAGTCACGGACGTGCCGGTGGGTTATTGCCTGGACACCTGCCATTTGCTGGCCGCCGGTTACGACATCTCAACCGAAGCTGGACTGCGCGAGACTATCGGGCAGGTCGTCCGCGTATTGGGCATTGACCACGTGAAGCTCTTGCATGCCAACGATTCGAAGGCGCCCCTCGGCTCGCATGTTGACCGGCATGCGAACATTGGAGAGGGACACATCGGCAACGACGCATTCCGCCGCATCCTGGCGCATCCCAAACTGCGCCAAAAGCCGTTCATCCTGGAGACCCCGGTGGAGCACGATGGCGACGACCGTCGCAATCTGGAAAAATTAAAGGAGCTATGCCCGAAAAGCCGTACGACCACAACCAGATCGAGTTGAAATGGCACGCGCGGTGGCAGAACGCCACCTTCTACAAGGCGGAGGAGAATTCCACGCGCCCCAAGTACTACGTGCTGGAGATGCTGCCCTACCCCAGCGGCACGCTGCACATCGGCCATATCCGCAATTACTCGATCGGCGACGCGCTGGCGCGCTATAAGTGGATGCGCGGCTTCAACGTGCTGCACCCCATGGGCTGGGACGCCTTCGGCCTGCCCGCCGAAAACGCCGCCATCGCCAACAAACGGCATCCGCGCGACTGGACCTTGCAGAACATCGCCGCCATGAAGAAGACCCACCGGCGCTTCGGATTCAGCTACGACTGGGACCGCGAAGTCTCCACCTGCGAGCCGGAATACTACCGCTGGAACCAGTGGTTCTTCCTCAAAATGCTGGAGCGCGGCACGGCCTATCGCAAGAAGGCGCTAGTGAACTGGTGCCCGAAGTGTTGCACTGTGCTGGCCAACGAGCAGGTGGTCGACGGCTGCTGCTGGCGGCACGACGATACGCCCGTGGAGCAACGCGCGCTGGAGCAGTGGTTCCTGCGCATCACCGACTATGCGGACGAATTGCTGCGCGACATCGCCAATCTTGAGGGCGGCTGGCCCGAGCGCGTGCTCACCATGCAACGCAACTGGATCGGCCGCTCGGAGGGCGCCGAAGTCGATTTCCGCCTCGAAAACGCGGACATCTCCGTGCGCGTGTTCACCACGCGCGTGGACACTATCTTCGGCGCGACCTGCGTGATCCTGGCGCCGGAGCATCCTCTCGCCGCGCAGTTGCTCGACGGCGAAGGGCAGGCGCGCGCCAAGGCCATGGTCGACGCACGCGCGAACGCCGGTCCCGGCGATATCGTCAAGGAAGGTTTCTTCACCGGACACTACGCCATCAACCCGTATAGCGGCGATCGGGCGCCAGTCTGGATCGGCAACTTCGTCCTGATGGGCTATGGCACGGGCGCGATCATGGCCGTGCCCGCGCACGACGAGCGCGATTTTGAATTCTGCACGAAGTACGGCATCGCGGTACGTCCGGTGATCCGCCCGGAGGATGGAGAACTCGCGCAAGTGGATGGCATGCAAACCGCCTTCACGGATGACGGCGTGGTGGAGAATTCCGGTGAATGGTCCGGCCTGCCCAGCGCGGAAGCCCGCCGCCGCATGAACGCCAAGGCCGAGGCGGAAGGCTTTGGCAAAGCCGCGGTTACGTTTCGCATCAAGGACTGGGGCGTCTCGCGGCAGCGTTACTGGGGCACGCCCATTCCGGTAATCCATTGCGCCGCCTGCGGCGTCGTTCCCGTGCCGGAGAGCGATCTGCCCGTGGTGCTGCCGCTGAACGTGCAGTTCACCGGCACGGGCCTTTCGCCTCTCGAAGAAGTATCCGAGTTCGTCAATGTGAAATGTCCGCGATGCAACGGTCCAGCGCGCCGCGAGACCGATACCATGGACACCTTCGTCGATTCGTCCTGGTATTTCTACCGCTACTGCGATGCGCACAACGATGGCATGCCTTTCGATCCCGCGAAGATTGCCTACTGGTTTGAGATCGATCAATATATCGGCGGCGTGGAGCACGCCATCCTGCACCTGATCTATTCGCGCTTCTTTACCAAGATGATGCGCGATATCGGCCTCATCGCCAACTCGGAGCCGGTGAAGCGGCTTTTCACCCAAGGCATGGTCATCGCCGACGGCGCCAAGATGTCCAAATCCAAGAACAACGTGGTGGGCGCCGATTCGCTGGCCGACCGCTATGGCGCGGACACCGCGCGCCTGTTCATTCTCTTCGCCGGCCCGCCGGAAAAGGAGGTGGACTGGCGCGACGAACGCGCTGAAGGCATCCACCGTTTCTTGGGGCGCGTGTACCGGTTCGCGACGCGCAATGTGGAACGCGCGCGCGCAGGCGGTGTTGGCGGCGCGCCCGAAGCCGACCGCAAGATTCTGCGCAAGCTGCACCAGACCATCCGCAAGATCACGGAAGATTTCGAATCGCGCTGGCATTTCAATACTTCTATCTCCGGCATCATGGAATTGCTGAACGACGTGGTTGACGAAGAGCCGCGGCTCTCGGGCGCCACCGTGGCCGAGGTACTGGAGAAGCTCACGCTGCTGCTGGGACCGTTCGCGCCTTACTTGGCCCAGGAAATTTGGGAGGAACTTGGCCACGATGGACCTGTCTTCCGTGAAACCTGGCCCGCCTTCGATCCCGAACTGGCCAAAGAGGATCTCGCAGAAATCGTGGTGCAGGTAAACGGCAAATTGCGCAGTCATACTTACGCGCCGTTCGGAACGCCTGCCGAGGTACTCACAGCGCGCGCCCTGGAGGACCCCAAAGTCCGCCCATTCATCGTTGGCAAGCAGATCGTGAAGACGATCGTGGTGCCCGACAGGTTGGTCAATATCGTCGTGCGGCCTTGATTATTTTTCCGGCGGTGTGATATTGGTCACCGGAAGGTCCCAGTGGGACAGCAGAATTTCGAACCGGCGCTGTTCCTCGCGCTTGTAGGTCTCCTGGTCGGGCCAGAGTTGCCGGACCAATCGATCTTCGTCGGGATTGGCTGTGGTCGCTACGGTGGAATTCTTGAACCGGATCGTGACGCGGTAATCCCAGCGCCCGTCCTCGGTGGTGTGATAGGCAGGTTGCTCTATCTTTACCGAGGTCATACGGCCGTTCTCGACGATCTTACGGAGCAGCGGGTAGTGATTCTTCAGAAAGAGTTGCAGAAATTCCTGCTGATGCCCCCATTGCACCTTGTAGTAATACTCCACTGTGTAGGGCTGGTCGGGCGCTATTTGTGGCGGAGCGCCTTGGGCGAACAAAGGCTGGGCGAAGACTGACAACAGCAACGCAAACTGTAGATCTCTCATTTCGATTCTCCGTCTCCGGAAGGCAGGCAATCCTGCCGGTAGCGGTGACTTGCATTCTAACAGAGCGAGGGCACGGCAGGATGGTTATCGGGCAGGCGAATCATCTGCCCCCTCGGCCCCGCGGCCCTCCCTCCAAAGCCTCCACGAAGGCCAGCACATTCAGCGCCTCCACCCCCGGCGCCACTCCACGGCTCGGCGGCGCAGTGGCCGACGCGCGATGCACCACGGTCATCCGAACCGGCCCATGATCGCCGATCGAGCGACGCAAGGACTCAAGCGGCGCAGCCATAGCCGGCCGAACGGTCTTGGACGCCTTGCACTCCACCATCCACAGGCCGCCGCCCGCGGCTGGAAATAGGAAATCCACCTCCAATCCCTGCTGATCGCGAAAATGGTACAGTTCTTTACGGCGGCCGCGGTTCACCTGGCTCTTCAGGATTTCGGCGGCCACGTATCCCTCGAATAGAGCGCCGAGAAAGGGAGAGCGGTCCAACTCGGCTTGGGAGGCGATCCCGAGCAGGTAGCAAGCCAGCCCCGAATCCCCCAGATACACTTTGGGCGATTTGATGAGCCGTTTGCCGAAATTCTCGAAGTACGGCGGTACAAGCATGATTTGACCCGTGATCTCCAGGACGTGCAGCCAGTCGCCGATTGTCGGAACCGAAACACCGAGCGGAGCGGCTAGGTCGGTCTTGTTCAAGACTTGGCCGTGGCGGCTTGCCAACATCGCGAGAAAGCGTCGGAATGTCGCCAGGTCGCGAACATTGGTGACGGAACGCACGTCGCGTTCGAGATATGTCTGGATATAGGAACTGAACCACAGTCGACGGCCGCCGGGACGTGCCACCACATCCGGATAGCCTCCGTGCAGCAGGCTGACTCGGTCCGTCTCGCCTAGGCTGAACGGCAGCAACTGCAGGATGGCGGCGCGGCCGGCCATCGACTCGGAGACACCTTGCATCAGTGGCGCCTCCTGCGAGCCAGTGAACAGCCACTGTCCTGTCTTGCGAGGGGTCTGGTCGACTCGCGTGCGGATGTAGGCGAGCAACTCCGGCGCATTCTGGATCTCATCGAATAACACCGGAACCTTGAGTTCGTCGATCAGGGCGCGAGGGTCCGCACGCGCGCGTGCCTGCACATCGGGGTCTTCCAGAAGCACGTAGCCGGCGCGCGGAAAGAGGCGCCGCAATAGGGTAGTTTTTCCAGTCCGGCGCGGCCCCGTCACCACCACCGCGGGGAAGCTGCGGGCCGCCTCACGGACAGCGGGCTGGATAGATCGCGGCACGAAGCGCATATGAGTATTCTAAACTACAACTTTAGATTTCTCAAACCTTCCCGCCGCTTATTTTCGTACAATCACTTCGCGCAGACTATCGCGCGCCAGAAAAAACTTCACCGACTCGAAGCGCTGAAACAGCTTCTCCAAGCTCCGGTTATTGAACAATTGCTGCGAAGCGGCGCGCTCCCCGTATCGGCTCACGTGCAGCGTGCGCGCGTCCTGAATACGAAAGCCGCAACACGGCACCGTCTGCTTACGCTCAGCGGAATGAAAAATCGCCAGCAGGTAGCCCTTGGGCTTCATGACGCGCCACAAACGGTCGGCGGTGGCCAGCAAGAGCGCCGGCTCCATGTATTCCAGAGCGTCCCAGGCTAATACGCCGTCGAAGTGTTCGTCCGGATATTCCAGGCTCTGCCGCAGGAAGTAATCGATTCGCCCGGAATTCGATTGGTCCGCGAGATCCTCTCCGAAGGTCTCCTGGAAAATGCGCAGGAAATCTTCGGAGTAGAACTTGTGTCCGAGGTTGGTGATGAAGTTGATGTTTTCCTGGCGGGCGCCGCCCAGATCCAGAATCGACAGTCCGGTCTGATCGCGGAACGAGCCGAAAAACTGATCCAGGCCGCGGCTTTGGCGCGTCTCCAGCACTTCTCCCCGGCCCGGCTTCGGGGCGGAGCGAGGCGCACCGCCCCCATTGGCCAGCGGAGCCGCCTCCGCGGACGAGCGAGGGCCGCGCAGAAAGCTCTTCAGCCGATCGCTCAACAACCCCACATACCCGCCGGTTGGCTAACGCTTGGCGTCCGCCGCACCCGCCGCAGCCGCGACAGCCGTAGGCGCGGGAACCTGCACGGGTTGCGGGCGCGGCTGGCTGGGAGCCGCTTTCGGCTCGGGCTTCACGATATCGATGCTGCCCTTGAAATACGCCCCATCCTCGATGATGATGCGGGCCGTCTTGATATCGCCCACCAGTTTGGCATCCTTGCGGATCTCGATGCGTTCGCTGGCTTCCACGTTGCCTTGAATGACCCCCAAGGCCACTACCTCGCGGGCCTTCACTCCGGCATGGACTTTGCCGTTGGGACCTATGGTGAGCTTGTGATCCATCAGTTCGATGGTGCCCTCCACATCGCCATCCACGTACAGATCTTCGCGGCTGTAAATCTGGCCGTTGATTTTCACGGCCTTTCCGATGGTGGCCGATCCGCCGCGCGACGTCTCCGGCTCCATCCTCCCTGTGGGCATACTGGACATGCTGGACAAAGTTGTAGTCTCCTTCCTGGTTTCCATAGGCGGCGCGGATGGCGTCGGCCTGATGGTATTCGTATTCAAGGGCCCGGCAGGTTCTTCCTCCCGGCGCTGCTTATTCCAAACGCTCACGACGGCGGCCCCCCTTTCTGGAGTATGAGTGCGATCATGATGTTGCCTGCTTTAACTTCGTCCATTATAGACTGGTTTACAACCCGGTGACGAACTGAGACGAACAATGCCGACTCGCGAGGTTTCGCTTAGTACACTTACGGCGCCGGAGGCATGTTCGCGGCTGAGATTGAACGGCGGATATAGGCCCGCGGCTCATAGTGCGAAAAGAAGATCTCCGGTTCGCTAGCCGGCTGAGAGTAAGGGCCGGCGGACAGCGGGTTCATGCCAAAATCGGCTGGAAGCGGCGAATCCCAGATAGACAGCAGACGCATGGGTGGCAGGATCCCCGCCGGTTCCGGCGCCGGGGGACCGTCAACTTTGGAAAATGGCATGTGGAACGGAGCGAGACAGTCGATCGCCCGAACGTTTCGAAGCGACAATGAACACTGGCCGTCGCCGGGAACTCGCGTCACGCCTTCATCTTGCAACCGAACGCTGCGGCGGCCGAACAGCATCGTGTAGACAGTTCCGCGAATGACCACCGGGCCGGTTCGCGCACGCTCCCAAAAGGCGCGATCCACGACTACGCGCTGTTTCCAGGTGAAGCTGCCATCCGGAGATGGGTCCACTTGGAAAACGTCCGGCTCCGTGGAGGCGGCCGGAATCCAGCCGGATGACCAACGGCCGCCCGCCGGCGTCTCGATGGTCAGCTCGACCATCTCCGGCGCGGCGGTCTCGCCTGGCGGAACATGGACCACCCGCAGGGGCACGGCCAGCGTTACGCCGTTCACGGCGGGATGTTTCGGATCCGGGTGAACAGCTCCCGCGGTGACGACGCCGGACAGCGATGCGGCGCGGTTCTGAGGAAACATGCGCGATTGAACGGTGGTTCCCAGTTCCAGGCTCAAGCCATTGTCCGTGGACAGCATCAGAACAGCCAGCGCGATGCCGGCGCCCGCGGAGACCAGCCGATTTCGTGTACGAAGCTGCACGACCCATACGGCCAGGCTTGGCGCCGCACACGACAGCACCAGAAGAACTCCGGTCGCCCAGGCAAGCCCGCTGGACTGGTAGATCCCAGGTGCACCCGCGCTGTTAAATGCGGCCAGAAGCATGAGTCCGACGATCAGGCCCAGAACGGTGAGTACAAACTGCACCAGCGTGCGGGTGAGCGCCGCGAGGGCGGCGGGCAACGCCAGCACCGCCGCTGTGAACGTGAGCTGCATCCAAAGGAAATTAGGCAGATACGCGAGCGGCCGATAACCGCTGGCGCCCAGGATAAGGAATCCGGCCAACAACAGCGGCACATTGAAGAATGCCAGAACAAATAGCGACTTGGCGGCCACCAAACTCCGGCGCGAATAAGGCCGCGTGATCCAGAACTGGCGATCGCCGGTGAGCGGCTCTTGATGGACCAGCAGCGACACCAGATACCACCAGCCGATAATCAGAACCATGCCGGCAAATGCGCCGTAGCGGTTGAGGGGTATATCCCCACGATTTTGGGCGATGTTCATCCAGGCCCACACGAATGTGAGGACCACCAGCGCGCAGATCTGGTACGCGAATCGCCGGGCATCTTTGCGGAAGATATGCAAGGCTTGTCGCATCGCTCAGCGCACCCCCGGCATGCGCGGCATGCGGACGCTGCTGGCGAAATCGCGCTTGATCCAAGCGCCGGAATACTCTCTAATGAGGGTGACTTCGGCGCCGATGGGAGACGAGGCGCGTCCTATGAACACTGGGCTCAGCGCCAAGTCGGGGAAGGGCGACTCCCACAACGATAAGAGCTGCAGTGAGCTATGCCTCTCTATGCCAGCGCTGCCGTGGTCGATGTCCGTGTCTGCGCCGGAAGGCACGTCGTAGGGCGGCCGAAAAGGCGAACTGCAGAAGATCTCCGATTGGTTTTCGCCTGGGGACACTTCACAGAACCCCCCGCCCGGAATGCGCGTGGCCCGGCCGGGAGGAAGGGGCACAATGATTTGCCGGCGCACGCTTAAGAGCATCGAACCGTGCATGCTTACCGTCGCACCGTGAAAGCTCAGAAAAAACACTGGCGGAACAGCAAGATCGGGCGCATGCGAAGTTTCCGAGACCGGCGCACCCCATGCAGGGGATTCCCAACCCGAGGACCAGCGCGCGGTGTATGGAGCATCTATCGTGAGGTCGATCATTTCGGGGCGTGCTACCGTCCGCCACGGCAGGCCCGTGTACGCGAAGGGAAGCCCGATGAGGAGGCGATCGGATCCCGGATTCTGGCTGTAACTGATCTGGGAATCCGGCGGCATGTAGACGGAAACGCCCTTCGGCTCGGGCTCGCGGGATACACTGGATCGCAGGATTCTTTGGAACGGCATCGGGAGGCCGTAGTACAGCACGCCCGACAGCAGCAGCGTACACAATCCGGCGCGGATAGAAGCCTTTGTGGAGCGCCGCAAGAATTGCCACCCAATGACCAGCGCCGCCCCCGCGCAGGCCACACATACGCTGACAGCTTTGTTCGGCCACGGAGTGAGGGTATATATGAAGAAGAGCAAGTGCGGCAATAAAACCAGGTACCACGCGATCAGCCCGCACAGAAGCGTCAGCACAAACTGGGCGAGATTCCGGGTCACAGTTCCCAGGGCGATAAGCGGAACGAGGAAGACGGCGGTAAACGCGATTTGCATCCATAGCAGTTGAGGAAAGGCGGCCAGTACTGGATAACCGGCGGCCGCAAGAATCAGGACCTGCGCGGCCAACAAGGGGATGTTGATGAGCGCAACGACGAACAAGAGCTTGGCGGCGAGCAGATGCCGCCACAAATAGGGCCGCGTGACCCAGAACTGGCGATCGCCCGCGAGAGACTCCTCGTGAATCAACTGCGTAACCAGAAACCACCAGGCACACACCAGAAAGAAAGCGCTCAATGCCGCCAGCATTGCGGCGCGGCTGAACTGTGGCGGCCCAGGCATATTGAACGCGGCATCGGACCAGGCAAATGCGCCGGTGAGCGCCATCGTCACGCACAACTCAAAGCGAAGGCGCCGGATGTCTTTGCGCAGAATGTGAAGTGTCTGGGTCATATGGGAGCCTTTCAGGCCGGCGCGCTTTGCGCCGATTTGGCCACCGCTACGAAGATGGAGCGCAGCGGCATGGGCGTGGCGGAGATATCGCGGACGCCGGTGAATCGCGTGCGAATTTCGGCGGCTGTGCGCTCGGCGTCGTAACGGCTGTCGGTGAAGCGGATCACGGCCGCCGAAGATTCCGGCCGCAGCCAGTACGCGGGCCAATCGGCTGGCAGCGGTGGTGCAGCGTCGAACGTGATTTCGATTTCACGAAAGCGGTCCGCCAGCGCGCCCAATTCCTCGGCGAACTGGATACGCCCGTTTTCCAGATAGGCGATGTGGCTGGCGAAGGTTTCAATATCCGCCAGATCGTGCGAGGAAATGAACACCGTGGTGTTCTGGCTACGTTCCAGCAGCCCTTCGATGAACTCGTCGCGGGCCAGCGGATCCAGGCCGGTGAAAGGCTCATCAAGCACGATCAGCTCGGGCCGGTACGCCAGCGAGGAGGCAAGCGCGGCCTTCATGCGCATGCCGCGCGAGAGGTGTTTCAGCTTGCGGTCGCCGGGAAGGTTGAAGCGGCGCACCAGCTCCGTGGCCAGACCGTCGTCCCAGGCCGGATAGAAGGGCCGCAGGTAACGCATGAAGTAGTCCACCGTCATCCAATCGGGCATCTCCTGGTTTTCCGAGACGTAGCCGATGCGGGTGAAGTCGCGGCCTGCCAAGCGCCGCGAATCGATGCCCACAATCTCCGCACACCCGGACGTAGGGCGCAGGATATTCATCAGGACCTTGATGGTGGTGGTCTTTCCCGCCCCGTTGGGACCGATGAGGGCGAAGACGGCTTCACGGGGCACGGCCAGATCGATGCCCCGCAGGACCGGGGTACGGCCAAACTTCCTGGTAAGTCCGGCGATGCGGATCGGATCGGTCATTTTTTGCGAACTCCCTTCGATGTTTCATTCGGGCCGGGATCTCCGGCGGGTTCCAGCCTGCTCCAGTGGGCGGCCAGGGCGCTGGCCACATCGTCGATTTTCAACCCCAATTTGCGCGCCTCGACCACCAGGCGCTCCAGGTCGTGGTCCAGCAAATGCGTCCGCTCGGCGGCAGTGGAACGGGCCGGTTGCGCCACCACGGTGCCTGTGCCCGGACGCACTTCGAGCAAGCCCTCGCCCACCAGATGTGTGATTACTTTGTGCGCGGTGTTGGGGTTGATTTTGAGCGCTGTGCTGAGCGCCCGTACGGAGGGGAAGGCGTCGCCGGGGCGCATCTGGCCGGAGATTACGGCCTTGCGCGCGGCGTAAACCACCTGTTCATACAGCGCCACGCCGGGCTGGAAGGACAGGCGGAACGGGATCACAGGTGTACTATAACAGATGGTACAGTAAACGGTCAAGGCGCGCGCAGCGGTCGCAGCCCGCCGGGGCCCAATCGCCATGGATAGCTGAACCGCTGGACCGCCATCGGTATCTCCAAGAGCATAGAATATAGGGTATGGATGCACCTTTTGCCAGCGGTCCCGTCGAATTGTTCGAGCGCTTGGATAATGAATTCGCCGCAGGCGCCGCGGCTGCCGCTTCCGAAGGCCTGGTCATGACCACCTTGGACAAGGCCGTCAATTGGGCGCGCAAGAATTCCATCTGGCCCATGTCGTTCGGCCTGGCGTGCTGCGCCATCGAGATGATGTCGATGAGCGCGTCGCGGTTCGACATCGCGCGCTTTGGCGCCGAAGTGTTTCGCGGATCGCCGCGGCAATCGGACCTGATCATCATCGCCGGCCGCGTCTCGAACAAGATGGCGCCCGTGATTCGACATCTGTACCAGCAGATGCCCGAACCGAAGTGGGCGATTTCCATGGGCGCCTGCGCCACTTCCACAGGCGTGTTTAATAATTACGCGCTGATCCCAGTGAACCAGGTGATTCCGATCGACGTGTACGTGCCGGGGTGCCCGCCGCGCCCGGAGCAGCTCATTCAAGCGTTGATGATGTTGCAGGGCAAGATCCAGAACGAGAGCGGCACGGTCAGACAGATTTTGAACCTGGCGTAGGACTGAGCCGTGATGGCGGAGCGAGATACGTTACAATTCTGTCATGCGCGGCAATGAAGAGATCCTACGGCTATTGAACGAAGTGCTGAAAGCGGAGTTGACCGCCATCAACCAATATTTCCTGCATGCCAAGATGTGCGAAAACTGGGGATATCAAAGGCTGGCGGCGCTCGACCGGCAGGAATCCATAGAAGAAATGCACCATGCCGATATTCTGATGCAGCGTATCCTCTTTCTGGAAGGCATGCCGAACATGGTGGAACTGTTTCCGATCAAGATAGGCCCGGACGTGAAAGCGCAGTTGGAGAACGATCTGGCGCTGGAACTGGATGCCGTGCCGCGATTGAATGAAGCCATCAAGGTGGCCGCGCAGGTCGGCGACAATGGGTCGCGCGAACTGTTCAAGCAGATCCTGCTGGATGAAGAGCACCACATCGACTACCTGGAAGGGCAACTGCATATCGTCGCGGAGATCGGGCTGGATAATTATCTGGCGCAGCAGATTCATGCGGCCGGCAAGGCCTAGGGCTGCCGGGTTTGTTGTAGAATAAAGATTCACCGGGAGGTGAGTCTTCTCGAGTAGCAGGCGCGCCGTATCGCTCTCCGAATTTTTCCCTCCGATTTTCGGCGCGGTATCGCACGGCCTTTTTTCGCTGCTCTTCCCCGACGAGTGCCGCGTTTGTGCACGGCCTTTGCGCCGCTTCACGCGCGTGCCGGTGTGCGCGGACTGCTTGAAGGATCCCGCGCCGCTGTGCGCCGAGTTCTTCTGCCTCAATTGCCGGACGCCCTTCCTGAATAGCTTTCCGCTGGATTCCGAGGGCCGTTGCATGCTGTGCCGCAGCGGCCGGCAAGGCTATGACGAAGCCTTCTGTTATGGAGCCTACGAAGGCACGCTGCGGAAACTGATTCACCTTTTCAAATACAGCGGCATCCGGCGGCTGGCCCGGCCGTTGGGCGCACTTCTGGGCGACGCCCTGCCGCGCGACAAGCAATTCGACATGGTGACGGCGGTGCCTTTGCACTGGCGCAGGCGTTGGCAGCGCGGGTTCAACCAGTCGGAGTTGTTGGGCAAAGCCATCGGGCGGGCGAGGGGCATTCCGGCGATGAACGTGCTGCGCCGCCGGTCCGCGACACGGGCGCAGGCGGGGTTGAGCAATGCGCAACGGCGCGAAAATGTGGCCGGCGCTTTCCGCGCCCGGCGCAGAGTGAACGGGCTGCGGATTCTACTGGTGGACGACGTGATGACTACGGGCGCGACCGCCGGGGCTTGCGCGCGCGCGCTGAAGCGAGCCGGCGCCAAATCGGTTTCGCTGCTGTCGCTGGCGCGCGTCGACCGGAGATTTGCGGATCCAGCGGATTTGGGCAAACGAAAGGGACCTGTTTAAATGACCAGTTTGAACAGATTGCAGAAACCGGTTCTGGTTTTGAACGCGAGTTACGAGCCGATCAACATTTGCGCGGCGCGTCGGGCGCTGGTGCTGGTGTTGAAGGGCGTGGCTTCGGCCGAGGAGGAATCCACGCAGCACATCCACTCGGCGCGCAGCGCAGTGAAGCTGCCGAGCGTGATTCGCTTGCTGGAATACCGGCGGATCCCGCACCAGACGCGGGCTTTGTCGCGCAAAAACATTCTGATGCGGGACCGCTACACGTGCCAGTACTGCCATCGCACGCTGCCCTCGTCGGAGTTGACGCTGGATCACGTGGTGCCGCGTTCGCGCGCGGGCGAATCCAACTGGGAGAACCTGGTGGCGTGCTGCAATCCGTGCAACAACCGGAAGGGCAATCGCACGCCGGAGGAGTCCGGGATGAAGCTGGCGCGGCAGCCGCGGCCTTTCAGTTTGCACACCAGCCGGCACCTGATGCGGCTGCTGGGCAAGAGCGACGAGCAGTGGCGGAAGTATTTGTTCTATTGAGGTGCGGGGAACAAGAGGCACAACTGCGTTATCCTAGATCTTAGGCTCGTCGATGCGCCACAGCACCAGGTACAGATTAAACACATTCTTTTCGTCAACCAATTTTCCGAAGGGCGTAAAATGGCTGCTCATTAGCAACACTGCGGTCTTTGTGCTGAGTTACCTCGCGTACGAGGCCGGTTTGGGGAACATCTTCGGCCCTTTCGCCCTGGTACCCAGGCTGGTGGTCTACCATTTTGCCATTTGGGAACTGGCCACCTACCTGTTCCTGCATGGCGGCGTCATGCATCTGCTCTTCAATATGCTCACGCTGTGGATGTTCGGCGTCACGCTGGAGAGGGACTGGGGCACGCGGAAGTTTCTGAAGTACTATTTTTTGTGCGGGGTAGGCGCGGGCTTGTGCGACGTCACTGTGAATGCGCTGTTGGGCAACTGGAATACCAGCACTATAGGCGCGTCCGGGGCGATATACGGAGTGCTGCTGGCATTTGGCGTTTTGTATCCTGAATCGACGATCCTTTTCCTGTTCTTATTTCCCATCCAGGCGAAGTATTTCGTAATGATTTACGGCGCCATGGCTTTGTTGGGTTCGCTCAGCGTCAACAGCGGAGTGAGCAACGTCGCGCACTTGGGCGGAATGATATTCGGCCTGATTTATCTGAAAGTGCGTTTCCCGAGGGTGGATACGTACGAGGTGCGCCGCTGGTACCGCAACTACAAAATGCAACGCGCCAAGAAGAAGTTCCAGGTGTACATGCGGAAACACGGCTCCGGCCGCGGCCCGTGGGTGAACTGACGCGCCCCCACCTCTTAACCCAAGTGTAACCTTCCTGTAACCCGGACAGCCTCGCCGTGTTGTATGCTGCGATGTCCGTGTTAATCCAAGGAGGGCATTATGGCGAGTGCGGCAACCGCAACCGCAAGCGTACACGCAAAGCTTGAGAAGTCACCCAGCAAAGCAGGCATGCTGGTTTTTGCCGTGATCCTGGTTTCCGGCGTCTCGTATGCCGCGATCAACCTGCTTTCGGACCTGTCCGGCGTACGCACCGCAACCGCGTTTGAGTATTTGCTGTTGGGTGTGGCGCTGCTGACCGCGCTGGGATTCGAGTTTGTGAACGGCTTTCACGACACGGCTAATGCCGTGGCTACGGTCATTTATACGCATTCGATGGAGCCGCACATCGCCGTCGCATGGTCGGGGTTCTGGAATTTTTTTGGGGTAGTGATCTCCTCCGGCGCGGTGGCCTTCGGGATCATCTCGCTGTTGCCCGTGGAGTTGATTCTACAAGTGGGCAGCGGAGCGGGTTTCGCCATGGTCTTCGCCTTGCTGGTAGCGGCCATCATATGGAACCTGGGTACCTGGTACTTCGGGCTGCCCTCGTCCAGTTCGCATACGTTGATCGGCTCGATCATCGGCGTGGGCATCACCAACCAGCTCATGGCCGTGAAGACGGGCACCAGCGGCGTAGATTGGGCGCAGGCCACCAATATCGGCAAGACCCTGCTGATTTCGCCCGTAGTAGGCTTCGTCTGCGCGGGGTTGCTCCTGTTGCTGATGAAGGTGGTGATTCCGGACAAACGGCTGTATCAGGCTCCTGAGGGGGACGCGCCGCCGCCGCTGTGGATTCGCGCGCTGCTGGTGCTCACCTGCACCGGCGTGAGCTTCGCGCATGGCTCCAACGATGGCCAGAAGGGAATGGGGTTGATCATGCTGATCCTGATCGGCACGGTGCCCACGGCATACGCGTTGAACCACGCGGTGACCGCGCGGCAGTCGCAAGAATTCGTGGTTGTTTCGCAGCAGGCTGCCGATGTGCTGTCTCACTATGTATCGCCCAACGCGGTAATAGGAGACGCACGCGACGATGTAACGGCTTATATCCGAACGAAAGAATTCAATCCCAACACCATGCTGGCCCTGCGCACCCTGGTCGGCGATATCGGCAACGAGATGGCTCTGTACAAGGAGTTGAAGCACGTGCCCGCCGACCGTACGCCGAACTTCCGCAACGACATGTACGTGGTGAGTGAGGCGCTGCGTCTGATCCAGAAGTCCGGTAAGCCGGCATTCGCCGCGGCCGACGCGGCAGTCCTCGCCAATTACAAGAAGCACATCGACAGCGCGACCAAGTTCATTCCCCTCTGGGTGAAGGTGGCGGTGGCGATGGCGCTGGGCCTGGGCACGATGGTGGGCTGGAAGCGTATCGTGGTTACGGTGGGATCGAAGATCGGCAAGGACCACCTGACCTACGCGCAAGGCGCGGCGGCGGAAATCACCGCGATGGTCACCATCGGCGCGGCGGACTGGTTCGGCATGCCGGTGAGCACCACACACGTGCTTTCCTCGGGCGTGGCGGGAACCATGGCGGCCAACCGTTCCGGCCTGCAATGGGGAACGGTGCGCAACCTGGCCATGGCTTGGGTGCTGACGCTGCCTGCATCGATTATATTAGCGGGCTTCCTGTTCTGGCTGTTCCGGCACATCGGCGGGTAGGACAGGCCTCCGGCCTGTCTCCAAAATTCCCTTACTGGCATTTCTCGACGATCACGAAGGTGATGTCGTCGGTTTGCGGCATGCCTTGCGTGAATTCCTCAATGGCTAGCAGAAATCTTGCCCTGAGCGCCTGACTCCCGGACGGCGCTTCTTGCCGAACGATTTCCAACAGCCGGCGCTCTCCGAACATCTGTTCCCGCTGGTTCTGCGCGTCCGTGAGGCCGTCGGAATATACCACCAGGATGTCCCCCGGGGCCAGATGAAAGGCGCGCGATTCATAAGACGCGAAATCGAACATCCCCAGAAAGTGATGCTCCGAAAAAAGCTTCTCGATACGTCCCGTGGCGGCATGGAACAAATAGGCGGGAGTATGCCCGGCGCTGATGAATTGCCCCACCCCTTGCGCGTCCAGGAGGAAGAGGAAGAGCGTCACGAACTGGAATGGCAGAGATTTCTCGCAAAGGAGCAGGTTGATCCGGTTCAAGACCTGCTGCGGCGGAGTTCCCGCACGAAATTCCGAGCTGAGGGCGCCCAGCACCATCGAACTCAACAGCGCGGCGGATATTCCTTTGCCGGAGACGTCCGCGAGAATCCCGGTCCATTGGCCTGCACTTAGCGGCAGGAAATCGTAGAAATCCCCGCCCACATAGCGTGTGGGATTGCTATAGGCGTGGATGCGGTAATTCTCAAACTGTGGCAGGCAGCGAGGCAGCAGGCTTTCCTGCGTCTCCTGCGCCAAGGCTAACTCCTGTTCGCTCCTGGCGCGTTCCTCGAGAGTTTTCAGGCGAACGACCTCGCGGGTGGCTTCCAACTCCCGGATAGTTTCCTCCAGGGTCTGGCTGTAGCTGCGGGCCTCCAGGTGCAACAGGCGCACTTCCAGAATGTTATGCACGCGCGCGCGCAGTTCGGCCATATCGAACGGCTTGCCGACGAAATCCTTAGCGCCGGCTTCCAGGGCGCGCAGCTTGTGGCCCGGCTGCGCGGTGATCACCAGCACCGGCAAATAGCCGCCTTCTTCGATGGTCCGCAGGCCTTCCATCACCTGGAATCCGTCCATACCGGGCATTTGCAGATCGAGCAGGATCAAGCCGTAGCGATTCTTGCGGTGCAGCTCGCATACCACGTTCGGATCGGTCGTAGAATCGACGGAAGTATAGCCCGCGATGCGCAGCATGCCCTCCAGCAGCCGGACGTTTACCTGCTGGTCGTCAACGATCAGGATTCTGGCATTCAGAATGTCGGCTTGGCTGACCATGGACTTCGTTGCGAATCAATTGGCGCAGCCGGCGGTTTGCCGTGCGAATTCCAATGCTACGTCCATTGTGTGCATGAACTCATCGACCTTGATGGGTTTCGTGAGATACCGGAAGAACCCCGCCTGCAGGCCCTTCTCGATGTCGCGCGGCATGGCATTGGCGCTCAGAGCGACAACCGGAATGTGCGCCGTGGCCGGGTCGGCGCGCAGAATTCTCAACGCCTCTATGCCGCCGATGCCAGGCAGGTTGATGTCCATCAAGATCACCTCGGGCTGGTTGGCGCGGGCAAGCTGGATGCCCAGATCTCCGTCTCTGGCGCTCAGCAGGCGCATGTCCGCGCGGCGTCCGATGAGTTGCTCGATCAACTTCAAATTAGCCGGGTTGTCCTCTACATAGAGCAGTGTGCGCAGCGGCGCGCCGTGCGGTACCGGCACTCGCGGATGCGCCTCGGATTCGGCTTTTCCGCCCACCAGCCTTGGCGCTGAGGCCGCGTTCAGTTCGAACCAGAAGACGCTGCCGAACCCCACCGTACTCTCAACGCCGATCTCGCCGCCCATCAGTTCCACCAGCCGCTTGCTCATCACCAGGCCGATGCCTGTGCCTTCCTCGGTGCTGCGCTCCTGTCCCAGGCGGTTGAAGGGCTGGAAAAGCTGCATCAGCATGTTGGGGGGCAGTCCCGCGCCGCTATCCTTGACGCTGACGCGAACCCGCTCCGGCTTGGCCCCGGCGCGGTCCACGGCCACGACGACCGTTCCGTTGGCCTGGTTGTACTTGATCGCATTGGATAGCAGGTTGATCAGAACCTGCTTCAATCGGGTCCGGTCGGCATCCACAAAGCAGGGAAGGCCCAACTCCGGGAATGTCATTTTGATGCCGCGTTTTTGACCTTGCGGTTCGATCATGGCCTGGCATTCGTACATGACTTCGGTCAGCGAAGTCGGTTCCTGGGACAGCGCCAGCCTGCCGGACTCAATCTGCGCAAGATCCAGAATTTCGTTGATTAGCTCCAGCAGATACCATCCCGCGTGCAGAATCTGATCGATGCTTTCGGTCTGGGACGGAGTCGGCGGCGGTGAATCGGAATTGATGAGCTGCGCGAAACCCAGGATCGCATTGAGCGGCGAACGAAGCTCATGGCTCATGCTGGAAAGGAAGTCCGATTTAGCGAGGTTGGCTTTTTCCGCCGTGGCCCGGGCCCTCTTCAATTCGATGTTTTGTTCCTGGATGGCCTGGTCCAGAAGCTTGCGCTCGCTGACGTCGCGCGCGGCGGCGAACACGCCTTGCAGCTTCCTGTCGCGGTCGTAGAAGGTAGTCGCGTTGTAGGACACCACGGTGGTCTTGCCGTCCCGGGCGCAAGCGGTGAGTTCGTAGTCGGTGAGCTTCTTCTCGCGCAGGACCATCTTGATGCCCGCTTCGGCCCGCTCCGGATCGGTAAAGTAACTCTTGAACGGCGCGCCGATCAGCTCGTCGCGCGTGCAGCCGGTGAGCGCCTCCATCTGCTTGTTGACGTCGGTGATGATCCCGGCGGGATCGGTGGTCATGAGCGCGTCGATGTTGGATTCAATCAGGGAGCGGGTGTAGAACTGCTGGTCGCGCAGGCGCTGATCGAGCTTCATCTGTTCGGCTTCCACCTGCTTGCGCGCGGAGTTATCCGTGCCGATCAACAGATAGCCGATGATTGCGCCTCGGTCGTCGCGCAGCGCGGTGACCGACACGATGGCCGGAAAGCGGCTGCCGTCCTTGCGGATGTAAGTTAATTCGTAGATGTCTTCGATGCCGCGCGAGGCCTTGAATACCAACGCCTGGAAGCCCGGCGTAATCGTGGTGGCCAACTCGGCGCTCAAGGCAACCGCGCGCGCGATCACTTCCAGCGGGTCGGAGATATCCGCCGGAGTGATTTTGTTCACCACGTCGGCCGCCTCGTAGCCCAGCATGCGCTCCGCGCCGACGTTGAATATTTGAATCACGCCTTTTTCGTCGGTAGCGATGCTCGAAAAGTTTGCGCTGTTGAAGATCGCGTTCTGCAAGGCTCCCGTCTTCAGCAGAGCCTCTTCGCGGCGGACTTCGGTGATGGCATCCAGCGTGCCAGATCCAGGCGCGGCTGCCGTTACTATTCCGTTTGCCATTGCTTCTCCATCCCAGCACCAGGGATACCAACCCGGCCGGAGGTAAGAAAAGCAGTACCGCAAAGCGTTGCTCGTCGGATTCGTGCGTCATCTGAATTGACGCGACACGATCATATGACCAAATACGGTCAGCGATTCTTCCGGCCTGGAGGGCGGCCAATCTTGGCCGCAGCCGCCTTTTTTAGGCGGCCGGAGCGACTGATAGCCGTTCCCGATGGGACTCCAGGGCAGGATTGCCCCGCTTTCCAAGGACGCCCCGCATTCAAGGCTCTTTGCGGAAAGCGTAGTTCCCCAGAATGAACTGCTCCGCGTACCAGTTCATTACCGCCCGGTTGTGCATGTACATATCGAGCTGGCTGGAGCAGGCCAACAGTCGGCCCAACAGATCGAGACGCTCCCCGGTTTGATCGGCCGGCGCTTTGCGGAACCAGGCGTTGACCAGGTCGCCGCGGCGATCCACGCCAAATCCATAGTGGACTAGACATTTCTCCAGGAAACAGGCGCGCAGGCTGCGGCGGCCATGCGCGGCGCCGCCGCCCTCGAAGCGGAATGAGATGTAATTCTCGCCGGGGGTATCGGAGAGGCAGGCGTCAATCAAGCTGTAATGATACGCCAGCCGGGAATTCAGGTTCATGTACTCGTCGGCCACCAGCAAATGACTTTCCTGGCCCAGAGGACGCCCAATGCCGCCGCGCGGCGTGAAGGTGGCCGAAAGCACCGATGCGAGACCGCCAATGCCGGCCGGCATGTGGCGGGTCCAGGTGACTTCGGGATGACTGACGCCCCGCCAAAAAGCCTGAAACGGTCTGGAAACGATCCGGTCTGGCGTGACCGAGCGTTTCTCCGAGCCGTCTTGTGCCAGGCCGCCGCCCAGATCGATCACCGAGAGATTCAGCGGCAGGGTTGTTTCCAGCTTTCGGAATGACTGTGCACCGCCGCGTTCCAACTCCCGATCGTTGACCTCGAACATGGTCTGGATGGCTTTCTCGTGGCAATAACGGAGCACGTCGTGGCCGGACTTGCAGCCCGAGGGGCGGAAGTTATCGGCTGCGGGATCCTGCAGGTTGAGGGTAAGCAGGCGCGTGCCGATGGGATCGTTCGCCCGCATACGGTAACGCTCCACGAAGGACGATTCCTTGTGGGCAGGCGGCCAAAGGATGCCGGGATAGACGCAGGCCCGCACGGCATCCAGGCTGACCGGCTCGCCGCTGGTCAGGCGATCGAATGCGCCCGTCATCTGGAACACGGATGGAATTTGGAACTCCCGCAAAAGCGTAGCGGCGTGGCCGGCGACATTGCCCCACTCAGCCACCAGTCCGGCAGTGCGGGGAAGAATGCCCACGATTTCCGGCGACGGCTTGCGGAGAAAGACGACCGATCCCGGCGGAGCCTCGCCGATGTTCTGAATCTCGTCAACCAGAAATGCCTTGCCCGAGGTCCGCCCGGGATAGACGGCGCGGCCGCCGGAAAGCTTTGGCTCGATCTTGGGAACAGACCGCGTTTTGGCGCGTCCAGCGTCGGCATTCGCCAGCGGACGCGACTGGACGATCCAAAGCGCGCCATCGCGATCGAGAACCCATTCGATGTCCTGCGGCGCGCGGAAATGCTGCTCAATGTGCACACCCCAATCCGCGAGCGTGTGCAAGTAGAGATCCGGTAAGCTGGGCTCGTTCTGCGCCTCAGCCGGTAGCGAAACAGTGGCTATGCCTCCGCCGTCCTGCAATATAATTTCGTCTTCCTTGGCGACCAGGTTGCGCTCAACCACGGCATGCGGAGAGGAACGGGTGACCAGGAAGAGGTCGGCTGGGTTGCGCCCGCTGGCGATTCCAAGCCCCAATCCTCGGGTCGCAGTGATCCAGAGGGTCTTGCTTTTCGGATTGCTGGGGTCGCGCGTGTACATGATACCGGCCGCGCGCGCCGGAATCATCTTGACGAACAGCGCCGCCATCGGCGTGTCCACCTCCAGCAGGCCGGCGGAAAGCCGGTAGAACAACGCCCGCTCGCGGAACCTGGCCGCAATCACGTTTCGGTAAGCCTCAACTGCCTCACCGGCCGGCACATTCAAGAGGCTGAGGAACTGGCCGGCGTAGGATCGCGCATTCCCCTCGCCGCGGGCGCTCGAACGCACGGCCAAGGCGCCGCCCTTCCCAAACAGCGCCGCAGAACCCTCGGCGATCGCGGCTTCGATGGTTTTGGGCAGCGGCGAATCCATGACGCACTGGGTGAGATACTCGGACACCCGCCGGAGAGCATCGAGATCGTTCAAGTCCAGATTGTGGGTGGCATCGCGAATGGTTTCCCAAAGTGGAATCCCGCAGTATTGCCGGTAGGCTTCCGTGGTCAGGACGAAGCCATCGGGAACCGGCAGCCCCAGCCGGTTGCGGATCTCGCCGAGCACGGCCGCCTTGCTGCCTGCGTCTTTTTCCGAATCCGCATCGAGTTCCGCTAGCCACGCCGAGAGCCTCGGCTTGGTGCGTTCCTCCAGACTGGCAGAGTAGCGTTCGATTTCATTTTGCTGAGTCTCGATGGCGCTGACCAGCGTACGCTGCGAGACGCCGGTAAGGCGTTCCAGGGATTCCACGACGCCGCGGATGCGGGTGAAGATCGCGCCGATGCGGCCGGCCAGCACCTCGCGGCGCGGCGGCGCATATTGCAGGTCGTCCTGAAGCGCCGCCAAAAGTTCGAGCGACTCGTTGTTGAGCGAAAGAAGATGGCGAAAGCTGGCGTACTTCGCGCGCACCCGATCCGCGGCCGGGTCGGATGCTGGCTGCTGGCGGCTATCGCGCCGGAATAGACGCATAGGATTAGATTATCGCCTCAAGGCCCGAATCCGCGGTTCATATCCCATGCAGGATAGTACGGCAACGCGCCCGCCGGATCGCGAACGAACGCCTGGGTCTGTGCCACCAGATCGCGCGTTCGCTGCCGCGCCGCTACCCCCACATCCCGGCGGCCAAGCGCCGGCGCCTGGTCGCCCGCCCGCACTGTACCCGTGGGTGGAACCAATCCCTCGGAAAGCAGCGGCGCGCCACCGATGCCTTGCCGGTCGAACAATCCCTGCAACGACTCGCGCAGCGTATCGATCCGGTCCTTGCCGAATCTCTCCTCCCAGCGCTTCTCGATGTCCCCGTTCAGCCGGTAGTACGCCCCTTGCGCCATCAGGCCCCGTTCAGACAGGCGCACTACCTTTCCGCGTCGCGCTGTGGGATCGGAGGTAACCACCACATATGGCTTGATCTGCCATCCAACGCCGCTGGTTTCCGGAGATCCGCCCGTGAGGAATGGGATGTCCGCCGCGCGTATCGGGACTTCCCCCAGTACTCGCAGCGTGTTGGCGCAAAGTGCCAGAGGCGCGGGTGACTCGCGATCGAACTCCAGGCGGAACGCCAGTAGCAACTGGGACAGCAGCGCCGGCAACGGAAGGCTGTTCCCGGCGCGCTTGACCCGTCGCGGAAAGTCCGCTCCTTCCTCCAAGCCACCCGGCAGGCCGTGCGGCAGCTCGATATCCAGTTTTTCCGCGACACCACCTAAAGCCTGTCGCAGGCGGTGGATCTCTTTCCTGCCAAAGCGCCTCTCCCAGCGCCCCTCGATCTCGGCGAACAACGGCGGCCATATACGGCTGGCCGCCTGTCCCTTAGCTGTGAGGCGGACCACCCAATCCAAATGAATGCCGCGCCCGCTGCCCCACCCGCTGCGCCGGCCGCCCGCCGGATCTGGCTGCAATACGACGAATCTCCACCTCTCCAGACACCCCAGTTGAAATTTCACCAGATTCTCGGGCGCCAGGGCTTGTGCGCCCAGGTCGCGCACCGACACCCCCGCGCCTACGAATCGCATCAGGTTCAGCCACACCACCAATGACAACCGCGCGCCAGGGTAGCCTGCTTCGCCCATTTGCCGCTCGAACTCATTATCGAACTCGACCGTAAACGCAACCAGCACCTGTGAAAGCAAAGCGGAGAGAGAGCGCCCTTCGGTCATAAGGAATGGGGACAGGCCAGGAGGCCCGTCCTACGAAAGATCGGTCTTGGTCACGTTCATCAATCGTAGCGCGCGGGCAGGGTCCTTGTAGTAGTAGCGAACCACGTCGCCGGCTCGCCACGTGCCGACGGGCATCGCCAGCAACTCCTCGGACGCACCGAATGTAACGAGGGTGCGATCCTTTCGGGAGTACAGGGTAATGGTCTTTCTGGCGCGGTCGACCACCGGAGGCCCGGGGCTTTTGGCGACATTGTGGCGTTCGGCGAGAGGCGTGTATGGGATAGTGCGGAAGGCTTGGGTGGCGCGATCGTAGATTACGATGCGCCGGTTCTTAGTATCCAGGAGCAGCAAGCCGCCAGCCGCCGGCGCGGGACCCATTTCGTTTGGATCGGCGGGCGCCCAGACGGTCACGGGCGGCAGCAATCCTGGCTCGCGAATTAGAGTCACTTGCCGTGTTTGCGGATCGTAGGCGATTACCCGGCCCTGCTCGACCTTGCCCAAAGGTCCGCAGCCCGTCAGGCACAGCGCCGCGGCGATGCCGGCGCCGGCCGCCAATGGCGTTCTACGCAACCAGCACCGCCTCTTTCTTCAGCGCCAGCTCTTCCCGCACACCCATAACGAACTTCAATACGATGAATAGCGAGAGCAGCGAAACCAGGCTAAGAATCAGAAGCGTCGCGCAGACGTCCAGCACCGACTTGAGGCTGGGGTACATGGACGCGACGATTTTCATGAGAATGGATATGTCGCAACCGACCACGGCACAGCCGAAAAAGATGCGAATTCCGTAGCCCTTGACGTACTTGGTAGCCACGGCCCCTATTTGCGCGCCGACGGCAGCCCCGATCAGCATGATGAACGCGGCCCACAATTCCACGCGGCCCTTGTAGCTGTAAGTAGCAGCGCCGTACAGCCCGGAGACAGCGATTTCGAAGAGGTCCGTGCCCACCGCAACATGCGTGGGAACGCCGATCAGATAGATGAGCGAGGGCATACGGATCAGGCCGCCCCCAATACCCAGAACACCAGCCAGCCAGCCGGTAAAGAAAGCGACGCCCACTGGCAGCCACACGGAACAACGCACGCCCGCTCTGGGGAAGTTGACCACCGGCGGGATCTTGATCTGCTGCAGCGTTTTGTACCACTCGATGCCGGTCGTCAGATGGTCTACAGTCCGGCCGGCGGCACGGGCGGCGCGATCTTTGTTCCGTCGTTTCACTACGTCGGCGAACACCAGCCAGGCGATCGCGGTGAGCAGCACCAGGTAGCCGCAGCGGACATAAAAGTCGATCTTACCAATGCGCTCCAACCACATGATGTTGCGGGCGCCGATCTCCAGTCCGCCGACGGTGCCGAAGACCATGATCAGCGCGAGCTTATAATCGACGTTGCCGAATTTGGCATGCCGCATGGTGGATATCAGCGATTTTCCCGCCATATGGGTGATATCGGTTCCAATAGCAAAAGCCATGGGAAGACCGAGCACGTTCAGGGCGGGAGTGACCATCCAGGCGCCGCCCATGCCGAAGAAGCCGCCGATAATGCCGACGCCCAGCCCCAGGATCACCAAGCCGGGCCACCAGACGTGGACTCCGGCGATGGGCAGCAGTACATAAAACCAATTCATGAAATCACCTCGATGAAATCGGTCCGGCTAGTTCTCCCGCAACGCCCTGGACTTCAGGTCAATGCCGATCTGGCGCATGAGCAGGTCGGCAATGCCGCCGAGTATCGCGCCTCCCAGCGGAATGGTTATGATCGTCAGGAGAGCGAAATAAAAATGGCTTTCGTTATAGATGTTGACCCACCAGGCCGTGAGGCCGGTGAGATGGCGGCTGTCCGCCACGATTATCATGGCGCCGGTGCTCTCCGCCGCTTTCAGATGCAAAGGGAGCAGGAGCAGGGCAACGACTGCGGTCTTCGATAAGTAGCTTCGCATGCGGACCAATTCTAGATAGAATTACTCAACTTAGGTGCGTTTGTCAAGGTTGTTGCGCTGGGGTGAGGAAGCGCCGCCGAATGGCGTATGGACTTGTTTCTTTATATTAACAATATTAGAATCAGAATTTTATGGTTCGTCTGCATCGGCTGAGGTCGGCCTTGGAGTCCAAAGCGTTTTGCCGATTTAGTACTAGGACTCCAGCTTCCAAGATCCTGCCTACAGCGGCGATTATGGATAAAGTTGGAGGAAGATCGCCATGGCAATCACAGAACTGGTGAGCGTCGAGGAATACCTGCATTCGGCCTTCGAGTACGATGCCGAGTACGTGGAGGGGAGGATTGTTCCGCGTTCCATACCCCAAAAACCACACAGCAAGATGCAGCGCTACCTGCTCCGTATGCTTTGCCCGGCAGGCGATCCGCTCGGGTACGAGGTCTGGCCGGAGCAGCGCATACGCACTCAACGTGCGCCGGCGCGCTACCGTGTTCCGGATCTGTGCGTGACCCAGGGCGAGCCAGACGAAGACGTCTTCACCGAGCCGCCGTTCCTGTGCGTGGAGATTCTGTCTCCCGGCGACCCGGCTGTCGAGGTGTGGGCCAAGGTCCGCGAATATCTGGCCTTCGGTGTAGCCTATGTGTGGATCGTGGATCCCATCACCGGCACGGGCGAGATCCATTCGCCGGAGGGTACCGAGCGTGTGGAAGACGGGAGATTTCGCGCAGGTGAGATCGAGGTCCGGCTAGGGGAGCTTTGATCGCCTTTCTTCCCACAGTAGATCCTGCGATCTGGCAGCGGTACCCACAGTACCGTGCGTTGAGCGTGGTCGTCTGGAACTTCCAATCGGCGGACTCCGCGGCGATACCGGCGATTCCGTTACAGCCACCCGCTTGGATGACGGAACACCTCGAATCCTGGCGCGCGGCATTCCGGGCGTTTGGAGCGAATCCCAAGAAGACTCCCTGCTCGGTAGAAGCTTTGTGGAAGCGAGTGGAGAAGAACGGGAGCCTGCCCGCGATCGATCCGGTGGTCGATTTGTACAACGCGCTGAGCATCCGGTTTGGCGCATGCTTCGGCGGCGAAGACTTGGATCGCTACGCCGGCTCACCCCGGCTGGCGGTGGCGCGCGGGGATGAGACGTTCGATACGATTCGCGATGGCGCGCCGGTAGCCGAACATCCCGACGCCGGCGAGATCGTGTGGCGCGACGACAAGGGTATCACTTGCCGCAGATGGAATTGGCGGCAGTGCAAACGCACCGCGCTGAACCGGGACAGCCGGAATCTATGGTTCGTCATCGACCGCCTGCCGCCCATGCCTGTCGAGGAACTGATGCGCGCCGGTGATGAACTGACGTCGGGACTGGCGCGCATCTCCCCGGGGATCGCACACTCGATCGATTTGCTGGAACCCGCGCGTGGCGAATAATGATCGTCACGCCGAGGGAGCCGCCGTCGGGCTGTCCGCCGGCCCACGGCCTTCGCCGCAATTGCGTAATCCCTGGCGGAACGCTTCACGCTCCTCGGGACTCATTCGCTCCCACCGATCCATCATGCCCCGGCGCCCACGCTTGTCGTCGCCATGGCCCCCGCCGAGTCCTCCGACCAGAATCCTGGCCAGGATCAGCAGACCGAGCGCTTGCCAAAAGGTGATCGTCCGCGCGGCGAATACCGCCGGCGCCAGCCAGTTCCACAGATACATCACGATAAATCCGAAGACCGCCACGGCTGCCAGCCCCACCGGGATGAGCAACGCGATCTTCACTCCTCTTTTCACCCGTTTCTTTATCATGTTCGTTGTCCTCATGGTTTCAGATACTCGTCGTAGATGGCCTGTAATCGCCGGCGCAGGTGGATCACCGCATAGCGCTTGCGCGAGAGAAGCGTGTTCAGCCCCACGCCGGTTTCATCGGCAAGCTCTTTAAAGCTGCGGCCCTCGATCTGCTGCGCGATAAACACATCGCGTTGCTCCGCCGGCAGTTCATCGAGCGCGACATTGAGCTCGTGCAGCAGCACGGTTCGCGCGTAAGCCGCTTCCGGACCGGCTTCCGGTGAAGGCAGCAGATCTTCCAGCCTGAGCACGCCCTCATCGTCCGCTTTTTCCGCCACCGCATCTCCCAGCGCCGCCAGCCGCTTCTTCCGGAAAAAATCTACGATCCGGTTCCGCGCTACGCGGTACAGCCATGCGCCGGCGTGCTCAACAGGGTGGATCAGCCGGTACGTCGATACCAACTCGTAGAGCACGTCCTGCAGAATGTCCTCGGCGTCGCCCGCGTCGGGTACCCGCTTCCGCACAAAGCTACGGAGACGGGCGCGCTCGCGCTGCACCACCTCGGAGATCTGCCGGTTCTGCTCCGCGATCTGTTGCGGAATCCTCAGCGTTCGCTCCATCCACTGTTGTAGACGAATTACGCGGCCGGATATTGTGGGCCATGCGACCGCGTGCAAATGGTGACGATCAGCAAAGCCGCAGCCACTAACGCGCACAGGAAGGGGAACCAATCGCCATAACGCGTATAGAACGTGCGCTCCTGGATATAATTGAAGCCCGTGCGCGAGGCGGCTTCCACGTATAGCGGCAGCGTCCCGCGCAAACGCCCGGCCGGATCGATGGTGCCCGTGATGCCGTCATTGGTCGACCGCAGGATCCAGCGCCGGTTCTCGGCGGCGCGCATGCGCACGATTTCAAGGTGTTGGTAGCGCGCGGCCGTTTTGCCAAAGTATCCGTCGTTGGAAATGTTGAACAGCACCTCGGCGCCGTCCCGCACGAAGCGCCGTACGAAATTGGGGAATACGGATTCGTAACAGATGAAGGCGCCCAGTTTATGACCATCGCTGTGGCCATCGCTGTGGCCGTCATTTTGGCCATTGAAGGGCGAAACTACGACCTGCGTGCCCGGCGTGAAATCGCCCGCCTCGGTGGTGATGCGCTTGACGAAATCGAAGGGCCACGGGACGAACTCGCCAAAGGGCACCAGGTTGACCTTGTCGTAACGTGTGACCAGTCGGCCCTCCGGCGAAACCAGGATGGCCGAGTTGAGATACGCGCCCTGCGGTGTACGCGCCACCACTCCCAGCAGCAGATTCGTATTGGCGAGGCGCGCCAGGTCCGCGACATAGCCGCGAAAACGAGGATCCGCATCGTAATAGAGCGGGGCAGGCACTTCAGGCCACACGACCAGCGCGGGATGCTCGCTGCCGCCGGTCAGGACGGTGCGCAGCGAGAGCGCCACCAGGTTGCGCTGCATGCGGTCGACGGACTCCGGAGTCCATTGCGCGTCTTCGGAAATATTTGGCTGCACCAGGACGGCGGTCTCGCGGCCGCGGCGGGCGTCGGGCAGCGCCGGCAGAAAGATCAGGAAGGGCAGGGGGAGCAGCCACAACAGTTGGACGCGCGGCCGGCCGAGCACAGCCAGCGCCATTGCGGTAGCCATCAGCATGAAGACGAACGACAGGCCGTAGACGCTGGTGAGAGGCGCCAGGCGCATGGGCAACCCCATGTCGATACCGGCATTGCCCAGCGCCAGCCAGGCGAAACCGAGCGAACCGTGGGTAGCCTCGATGGCCACCCATAGCGCGGCCACCGCGGGCGCCGCCCAGTAGCGCCGCATCAGGATGCCTGCCAGCATCGCGAAGACGCCCATGTGCAGCGCTTTGATCAGGCAAAACAGCAGAAACGACAGCCAGGCCAGCGCCGGGCTTAAGCCGCCATAGTCGGCCAGTACGCCCTGGATCCAGTAGCAGACGCCGAACCAGTAGACAACGCCCGCGATGTGTCCTAGCAGAAAGCGTCGCCACGGGCGCGGTTCGCGCGCCACGGCCACCAGCAAGGGCGCCAGCGCCACCGGTGCGCACCACACCAGATTGAAGCGCGGAAAGGCAAGAATGAGCAGGATGGCAGTGAGCAGCGCGCCAACGTATTTCAAGATGCGGGATTTCAATTTGCCGACCGCGCCTCTTCGCTGACGCGTTCGGCCATGTACGAGCTGCGCACCAGCGGGCCGCTGAAGACCATCTGGAAGCCGATGGACAGGCCGTAATCGCGGTACCGGTCAAACTGCCGCGGGTCGACATAAGCGGATACTGGCAGGTTGCGGCGGGTGGGCCGGAGATATTGGCCGATGGTGGCCACGGCGGTCCCGGCGGCGCGCAGATCGCGCAGTACCGCGTGTACTTCGTCTTCGGTCTCTCCCAGCCCCACCATCAGGCCGGACTTGGTCAGTATATCGGGGCGATAGCGGCGCGCGAAATCCAGCACGTCGAGCGACTGCTGGTAGTCGGCCTGCGGGCGGACACGGCCGTAGAGCCGCGGCACTGTCTCGATGTTGTGGTTGAAGACGTGCGGCGCGGCATCCAGCACACGGGCCACGGCCTGCAGATCGCCGCAAAAATCGGGTGTCAGCACTTCCACGCGAGAGTCCGGCAAAGCGCGGCGCACCTGGCGCACGGTCTCCGCGAAATGTGCCGAGCCGCCGTCGCGCAGATCGTCGCGATTCACGCTGGTGATCACCACGTAGCGCAATTCCATGGAGGCGGCCATGCGCGCGACATTGGCCGGCTCGGCCGGATCGAGCCGCATGTCCTGCCTGGCGGGCGAGCCTTTCGGCACAGAACAGAATCCGCAGCCGCGGGTACAAAGATTGCCGAGGATCATGAAGGTGGCCGCGCTGCGCGCGAAGCATTCGTGGATGTTCGGGCAGCGCGCAGATTCGCACACGGTGTGCAGATTGAGCTGCCGCAATCCCACTTTGAGGCGGTGCAGCGATTCGTAATGCGTGGCGCTCTTGCGGGCCCATTCGGGCAGGCGCGGCGACCCGCCGTTGATGTGTACCAGGTTGCCGTCCACGTTTCTATCTTTTCACGAACGGTGAAAAGCCCAAGCGTTCGAGTTCCGCTTTGGCTTGCCCGAGTTTGGAGAGGTCCGCATACGGCCCCACCAGCACGCGCGTCTTGCCCGCGGGCCCAGGCGACAACACGGCCGGGAAGCCTTTATCCTTAAGCGTCTTGGCGACTGTCTCCGCCACATCCTGCTTGACTGCGGTGACTTGCAGATAGGTTTCGCCGGGCGTCGACTCCACAGCGGCCGGCGCAGCGGGCGCCACGGGCGCGGGCGGATCAGTCTTCCGCGCGGGAGCCTGCGCTGCCTGCGTCGCAGGCTGCGGTTCGCTGACAGGTGGATTAGCGCCGGCATCGTCCTTAGGCGGTTCAGCGGCGGCCGGGGGAGTCTGCAACGCGGGCGCGCTTCCGGAGGCCGGTTGCGGGCGCGCACCGGAAGTGGCCGCCGTCCCGCCGCCTTGATCGCGACTCGCGGCAAGTTGGGGTGTGGAGTTGCGGCCCACGATGTAGCCCATCACAAAAAACACCGCGAACAGAATTACCACAATGAAAAAACCGCTGAGCAACTGCCGATTGCCCAGCACCAGTTCGAATTCGCCGGTTTCGTTATTCTTCATGCATTAGCCGGTTTGGACGGTTCACCCAGCTTGCTCAGGGCGCGCTCCAAAGATGACAGTATATCGAGCGGCAGAGGGAAAACGATGGTGGTATTTTTTTCGGTGCCGATTTCGACCAGCGTCTGCAAGTAGCGCAACTGGATCGCCACGGGCTGTTCCTGGATGACTTTGGCGGCCATGGAAAGCTTTTCGGCGGCGCTGTACTCGCCTTCGGCATGGATGATCTTGGCGCGGCGCTCGCGCTCGGCTTCGGCTTGGCGGCCGATGGCGCGGATCATCTGATCGGGCAGATCCACCTGCTTCACCTCCACCACGGTCACCTTCACGCCCCAGGGCGACGTGTGCTGGTCGAGTATCGATTGCAGCCGGAGGTTTAGCTTATCGCGCTGGCTCAAAAGCTCATCCAACTCCACCTCGCCCAGCACGCTGCGCAGCGTGGTCTGCGCCAGTTGCGACGTGGCATTCAGGAAATTGGCGACCTCCACGATCGCCAGCCGCGGCTCCAGAACGCGAAAGTAAATGACGGCGTTCACTTTCACGGTCACGTTGTCGCGGGTAATCACGTCCTGCGGCGGGACTTCCAGAGTTTCCACGCGCAGCGAAACGCGCACGATGCGATCAATGGGCGCGAAGACCAAAATGACACCCGGTCCTTTGGGCTCGGCGAGCAGGCGGCCCAGCCGGAAGATGACGCCGCGCTCGTACTCGCGCAGGATCTTGATGGAGGAGATCAGGTACAGCACCACAATGACGATGACGATCGTGGTGAAGCTGGTGAAGTCGATCATGTCGAGGCTCCGTTCAGGGGCAGGATAGGTTCCACGGTGAGTTTGAGTCGATGAATAGCCACAACGCGTACGCGGCTGCCGGCTGCCACTTGTGCCGGCGATACGGCATTCCAGTATTCGCCGCGGACGAAGATCTTACCATCTGGCGCCAGCGGCGTGACGGCCGTGCCGATTTCGCCGATCATGCCCTGCGTGCCTGTCACTACTTTATTGCGGCGCGCGCGCAGTACCAGCGAAAGCAGCAGCATCGTGATCAGCGAGAAGGGCAACGCCAGCGCTATGGCGGTGAAGAGATGAATGCGCATTTCGGGCACGGGGCCGTCGACCAGCATCACCGCGCCGAGCACCATGGATAGCGCCCCGCCCGCGCCCAGAACGCCGTGCGTGGCGAATTTAGCTTCCAGAACGAAAAGCGCGAAGGCCAGCAGTAACAACGCCGCACCCAGCCAGTTGATGGGGAGCACCGAGAGTGCCGAAAGGCCCAACAGGGCCAGGATCGCTCCCAGAATGCCGGGCACAATCATACCCGGTGAGCTGAACTCCACATAGATGCCCAGCGCGCCGAGCACCAGCAGGACCAGCGCCAGGTTGGGATCGCTGATCGCGGAAATGATTTTCTGGCGCAGATTTTTTTCGTAAATTTCGATGGTGGCGCCGCGCGTGTGCAACACCGTGCGGGTCCCGTCCAGGCGCGTGACCTCGCGCCCATCCAGTTTATCGAGCAGATCGCGTTCGTCGTTCGCCACCAGTTCGATCAGGTGGTTGTCGAGCGCTTCCTTCTCGGTGAACGACTGACTCTCGCGGATGGCTTTCTCGGCGAGCGCGCTGTTGCGGCCGCGTTTGCTTACGATGCTGCGCAGAGAGGCGGCCGCGTCGTTCTCGACTTTCTGCTTCATGACCGCATCCATCTCGCCGCCGATCATCACGGGATGCGCCGCGCCCGTATTGGTGCCGGGAGACATCGCCGCAACGTCGCCCGCCTCCAGAATGAAGAATCCCGCGGAGGCCGCCCGCGCGCCGCTGGGCGCGACGTATGTCACTACGGGCATGGGAGCGGCGACGATCTCTTCGATGGATTCACGCATGGCGTCCATGAGGCCGCCGGGCGTATTCACGCGCACCAGCAATAGCGTGGCGTTTTCTTGTTTGGCTTGTTTGATTGCGCGCGACAGTACTTCGGTGGTCACCGGATGGATCATGCCATCCAGGTCCACGGCCAGCACCCGGGGCGCCTCGGCCTTCGATCCCGCCGCCGTCAGCGCCAGCAGAATCAGGCTTGCCAATCGCGATCGCACTCTGACATTAATATACCTCACTGTAGAGCAATACAGATCGTTGGCAGAGCGGTTGAGACACCCTTTCTGGCGGGTGGTCCGAAACGTCACCGTTCTCGAAAAAATGTGATGGAATTGATAAAAACTTTTTACGGCGCGCGTGGTGAAGTCTGGTAAAATTAGGGAATCCAGTTTTTGAAGTTCTTTAGGGAGAAAATACTTTGTATGGCTACAAAAAGAAGTACTAGCTCCGCGTCCGCATCAGCTTCCGGCGCCGCTCCGGCGCGCGCAAAGAGTACGGTGAGACGACAGCATCGGAACTCCGCTGTAACGTCCGAGAGTGCCTTAGCACCCTCGTCCGCGGCAGCAGCCCCGGCACACGATCTGGCGTTCGACGACATAGCTCAACTAGCGTATTCGTATTGGGAGTCGCGCGGTTATCAAGGCGGCTCTTCCGAAGACGACTGGCTGCGCGCCGAACAAGAGTTACGCGCCAGCCTGACCATGTCAGTCGCAAACTAAGCCCAAGGCCGGTTTGCTCACGCGATAAGTCAAGTTACTTATATTTACGCAGGACGGCTAGAAGGCGCCCCTGTATCTGGACGTCCGCGGCCGGCACAATGATCGGCTGTAGGGCGGGGTTGGCGGGCTGCAGCCGGACTTTGCCTCCGGGTTCGCGGTAAAAACGCTTGAGCGTGGTTTCCGCGCCGTCGACCAGTGCTACCACGATTTCGCCGTCGCGCACTTCGGTTGCGCGCTCGAGCAGCACCATGTCTCCGTCGCAGATGTGATCGCCAATCATCGATTCTCCGCGCACTTCCAGTGCGAAGGTGCCGGGGTGTCCCACAAAATCGGCGAAGCTGAGGGTGGCGTGCTGCTCGACCGACTCCACGGGTAATCCGGCGGCGATGCGCCCGAGCAGCGGAATCTCGAGCGCCGCGGCCTCCCGATGGCGGCGGTTCTCTTGCACGTACTTCGGGCCGAGCTCCAGTGAGCGGCTCTGGTTGAAGCCGCGCTTCAGATAATTCTTACCGGTCAGCGCTGAGATGTGTTTGTGGACGGTGGCCAGCGAAGCCAGGTTCAGGCCTTGCGCCAGTTCTTCATAGCTGGGGCTGTAGCCGTTATCGTCGACGAATTTCGCAATCAGATCGAGCACTTGCTTTTGGCGGCGGGTTAGGGCCATCCGATCAATTCCTCCCTTCTGCCTATTGTGGGCGAAGAAAAAGGGAAATGCAAGAGGGCGCAAGAAATTAGCGTATAATGTGGTTGATCATGCCGGCGCAAGTGCAAATCTGGATGCCCACGATTCTGGCGCTGTTCGGCAGTCTGCTCGTGGTCGTTTTTACCGCTTGGCTGAACACCAAGGCGCTGAGCGCACAGATCGAGGGCGTCGACAAGAAGCTGAGCGCACAGATTGAGGGCATCGACAAGAAGCTGAGCGCTCAAGTTGAAGCGTTGCGCGCGGAGACGCGCCAGGGTTTTGCCGAACTGCGCCTCGATTTCCATACGGATATTTCGCAGTTGACGCGTCGCGTGGAACGGATCGAGGAGCAGCGCAGCTTAGTCCGGCCTTAACCTCTTACAGCCTACTTCAGCAATGCCGCCCGCGTTTCCTGCAAAGTGTTCGCCAGCGATTCGCGCGGCAGAGTCGTAACGATCGGCTCAATCAGCCAGCCCAGTCCAGCCGGTATGCCGCGCGTCAGCGAGATGGCTTCGCATTCCACATATACGCCGCCATCGCGCTCCTGGAATCTCCAATAGGAGTACAACCGCCACAGAAAGCCATCGTCCTTGCCCGACGGTAAAGTGCGCTCGTCGGGTTTGCCGGCATTCTCCACTTGCGCGATGCGCGTGCTATAGGCGCGGCTATAGCAGCGATCCCCATCCAGCGGAAAGTAGCGCACGTCGTATTCGGTGTCCAGGATTACCGTAACGACCCGCTGCTTCATCAGCCGCATATATACATGGAAGTCGTTTCCGGTGCGGCTGACCAAACGGGAGGCCAGCACTTCAGGCTTGTAGTTGTCTTGATTGCGCCCGTAATCCTGGACTAGCGCGAGGGTCTTCGCCAGCGTGACCCCAGGAACGAATACCGCGCCGAACCAATCGTGGATCAAGCCGCCCGGGACCGCGAGGGTATCCCGCTCTCCGCGATTCTCGATGGCCAGTTGACCTTGGCGCACTTGCGCCGCTTGCCCCGGCCGCTCATCCACCCATAGAAACTTGCCGCCCGGACGCAGTCGTTGATCCTGGCGAGCCTCCGTCTCGCGAATGTACCGGTCAAATGCCTGGACGGTTTCCGGCTTTAGCTCTATCGCCAGCGCTCCGGAAACCCAGAAACCGCATAAGACCCATGCGGCGGCCAGTCTCATCGGGAGTCGTCCTGGCCGTGCACATAAATGGTGCGGGTGGGAAATGGCATGTCGATCTTCTCCTGTCGCAGCCGCTTCAAGATGCGTTTCCGCAGCTCGTGGCGCACACGGAACTGATCGTTAAATTCCTGCACGCTATATCCGAGTGTGAAGCCTAGCGACCAATCGCCGAAACCGGGATCGAAGGTTACGGCGGGCGCCGGCTCGGCCAGCATGCCCGGTACTTCGCCCGCTGCGGTCCGTGCTTCTTCGAGCAGAACCCGCTCGATCTGGTCGGGATCGCAGTCGTAACCCACGCCGATTTGAATGGATACCCCCACGCGCTTTTCGGGCAGGTAGAAGTTAGTTACGACGGCCTGGCCCAGCTTGCTATTCGGAATGATGATCATGTTATTGGCCAGCGCCCGGACCGTAGTGCTGCGCCAGCCGATATCGGTGACATAGCCTTCTTCGCCGGTGTTGAGGCGAATATAATCGCCCAGCCGCACTTGGCGAGCGATTGCCACATAGAACCCAGCGAACAGGTTTGATAGAGTATCTTGCAGCGCCAGCGCCACGGCCAAGCCGCCGACACCGAGGGCGGTCAGGATCGGCGTGATGGAGATGCCCCACAGGTTCAGCAGCACCAACAGCCCCAGAATCACGACGGCGAGTTGCGCGAGCGTTTGCGTCAGCGTGGTAACGGGCAGCGCTCCCGGAATACCACTGCCATGGAATCTGATGAGCGCGCCCGCCAGGCGGGCGCTGATGAAGGTGAGCGAGAGGATCCACAGCGCCAGCAACGCCCGCCCGATCCACAGCGTCGCCTTTGGGTGCAGGTCCGACGATTGCATCGCCAAGTGCGTGCCCAGGATCAGCACCCAGATCATAAACGGACCCCGCACGGCATCGATGGCGAACTGGGCGGACGGACCTTTGCTGCGCGCCACCCAAGGGCGCAGGAGGTGCATCATCACGCGCTTGGCTGCGTAGCCGGCCGCCAGGGTTAGCGCCAGCACGCAAACAGGAACGATCAGTTGCCCCCAGTGCAGCGACAAAAAGTGTTCAAATGCGGGCATTCCCGTCATGTACAGCTTCCATCATAACCGCGCGCGCACTTTGTTCCGCACGCGCTGTACCCAGCGTGGCCGCCCGCCCCGTTTGCACGCAGCCTGCACGCGGCGAGCGTATATTGCGTCAATCGTTTGTGCGGGTATTTCCCATTCTGCTGGCTCTGGCGCTGGCCACCAGCGTGTGGGCCTCGGAAGCCTCCAAGCTTTACAGACAGGCGCGCAAGGCCGAGAAAGCGGGCCAGATCGCGCGCGCCTATTTGTTATATTCCGAGGCGGCTGCGCTGGAACCGGACAACCACCTATATTGGTCGCACACTTTGGCTTTGCAGACGCAGGCCGCGCTAGAATCCAAAGTAATGCCGCAGGCGGCGCCGGACGTGGACGACTCCGCGCCCGAGCCGGATCAACAGACGCTGCCGGCCGTCACGGCGCTGGACTTGGCGGAGGCGCGCAAGCCCCTGCCTCCAACCAAACTGAACGCCGCGCCGATTCTCAAGGACTTCGACCTGCGGGCCGACATCAAGACTGTGTTCGAAACGGTGGCGCACGCCTACGGGCTGGATTGTGTTTTCGATGGCGACTACCACCCCACCCAAACCATCCGCTTTCAGATGGACCAGGTGGATTACCGCGAAGCTTTGCATGCGTTGGAGGCTGTCACCAGTTCCTTTTTGGTGCCCATCTCCGATCGCCTCTTCATGGTGGTAAAAGACACCGCACAAAAGCGGAAAGAAGAGGAGCCCTATGCGGCTGTGATCATTCCGCTGCCCGAGCCGACCACGCAGCAGGATTTAACCGCCATGGTCACCGCGGTGCAACAGGCTTGCGGCATACAGAAAGTAGCTTGGGATAGTCACGCCAATATGGTGTTGATGCGGGATGCCGTCTCGAAGGTCCTGGCGGCGCAGCAACTCTTCCACGATCTGCTGCATCCCCGCGCGGAGGTCCTGGTGGAAATGGAGTTCGTGGAGGTGACGAAGACCAGCGACCTGAACTACGGGCTGCCTCTGCAAAGTTCGTTCCCGCTGTCCTCTTTCAGCACCTTTATGCAGAACGTGCCGCAGCTTGCGCAGAACATTTCCGGCATGCTGCGCTTCGGCGCGGGTCCGGCCCTGATTGGAATCGGCGTGGCGAACGTGGAGTTGGTGGCATCTCTGACCAAGTCCGACAGCCGCACACTGCTGCAAGCCAGCGCGCGCTCCGTGGATGGCCAGCCGGCCACCATCAAAGTCGGCCAGAAGTACCCCATCCTGACCGGCGCTTTTGTGGGCACCAGCGGCGTCAGCAACACATCCGGCCCCATTGGGTCGAGTACTTACCAGCCGCCGCCTTCCTTCACCTTTGAGGATCTGGGCCTTTCGCTGAAGGCCACTCCTCACGTGCATGGCACGGACGAAGTGACGCTTTCGATAGAGGCCGAATTCAAGGTGCTGGGCGGCGCGTCGGTGAACAATATTCCGATCATCTCCAACCGGTCCATGAAGTCGGACGTGACACTCAAGATGGGGGAATGGGCGGTGGTGGCCGGACTGGTCGACGATGAAGATGCCCGCAGTATTGCAGGCATTGCGGGGCTGGCCGGAATTCCGCTAATAGGGCCGCTGACCAGCAACGTCACGCACAATAAGAGCTTCGATCGGGTCCTGATCCTGCTGCGGCCCACACTGTTGACTCCGCCGCCGGACAATTCATTGACGCACGTTTTTCGGATGGGCGCGGAAGTACGGCCGTTAACGCCGTTGTGAAAACGGATTAAGAAAGAAGACAGGAGTCAGAAGTCAGAATAGCAGCCGACCCACTGCCGCGATGCGCGCGACTTACTTCCGACTCCTGTCTCCTGACTTCTGACTTCTTTCTTCTGTCTCCTGACTTCTGTCTTCTCTTCTTCTCACTCACACCGCAGCGCCTTCATCGGATCCACGCGCGTCGCCCGCCGCGCCGGCCCTAGCGCCGCCACTACCGACACCGCCAACAGCACCAGTGACACTCCGCCGATGGTCAGGGGATCCCGCGCGCTCACCTGGAACAGCATGCCGTTCAATATCCGGCCGGCCGCCAACGCGGCCGCGATGCCCACGGCCAGCCCCGCCGCGACCGGGCGAATCCCCTGCCACAGCACCATCCGCTGCAGGCCGGCCATGCCCGCGCCCAAAGCCATGCGGATGCCCATCTCCGTGCGGCGGCGCGCCACCGAATACGAAACCACGCCGTAAATACCGAAGCCGGCCAGAGCCAGCGCGGCGGCGGCGAATAGCACGACCAGCAGCATTTGGAAACGCCGCTGCGCCACCGATTCCGACATCACTTCCCGCAACGTCCGCATCTCGGGAACCGGCACATCCGGGTCGACCTGGTGGATCGCTTCGCGGATTCCCGCCGAAATACCGCGCGGGTCCATCGCGGTGCGAACCAGCAGCGACGCTGCCAGCCGCGGGCGCTGCCAATACGGAACGTAAACCATCAACGCCGGTTCCCGGTCCAGGCTGGTGCTACGAATGTCTGCCGTCACCCCGACCACTTCCTCCACCTTGTCGTTGTGTTGCATGCGGCGTCCCATCGCGCTCCGGCCCGGCCACAACCGCCGCGCGGTTCCCTGCGAAACGATCACTACCCGGCGATTGCGCTGGCCATCGTCGAATGGCCGCCCCTCGCGGAACGGGATGCGCAGGGTTCTGAAATAGTCCGGACTCACAAATCGCACGTTGACCATCGGCCGTTCGAACATCGGACCCGGGTCGCCTTCGGCGGCGGCCAGGTCGAGCCAAGTCTCGCCTTGCAACGGAAGCGCGGAGACCAGGCTGGCAGAGAGTACTCCAGGCAGCCGTCTCGTCTTCTCCAGGAGGCGATCGAAAAACGCGGCCTGCTGCGCTGCCTCAGCGTACTTGGTAGGGGGTACCTTGACGCGCACCGCCAATACCCGCTCGATGTCGAAGCCTATGTCCACGTGCATCAGCCGCACGAAGCTGGTCATCAGCAGGCCGGCGGTAATCAACAGCACCGCGCTGAGGGCCGCCTCCACTCCCACCAACACGCCACGCAGCCGCACTCCGCGCCGTCCCTCGGTATTCGTGTAATTGCCCGACTTCAGCGCTTCCTGCGGATCCGCCGAGGCGCCGTGCAGCGCTGGCAGGATGCCGAACACCAAGCCTGTGACGATCGAAACCAGCAGGGCGAAACCCATCACGCGCCCGTCCAGGGCAACCTCGTTCAGGCGCGGCAGATCCAGCGGCGCCCCGCCGACCAGAAGCTCTACACCCCCAACCGCCAGAGCGATCCCGAGAGCGCCGCCCGCCAGCGCAAGCACCAAGCTCTCGGTCAAAGCCTGACGCACAAGCTGCGCGCGGCCCGCTCCCAGAGCCGTGCGGATAGCCGATTCGCGCGCGCGGCCGGCGGCGCGCGCCAGCGAAAGATTTGCCAGGTTCGCGCACAGGATCAGCAGAACCATGCCCACGGCGGCGAGCAGCACCAGCAATCCGCGGCGCGTTTGCCCTACGATATTTTCCTGCAGCGAAGACACTTCGGCGTGCAGGTCCATCTTCTCGGGGATCCGCTTGGAGATATCAGCCTGGATCACGTTGAGTTCCGCAACGGCTTTCAGCGGACTCACGCCCGGCCGCAAGCGCGCGATGGCCGTCCAGTTGTAATCGCCGGTAATTTCTTCGAAATCGTCCTTTGAGTAGCCCAGCGGCTGGAACACGTCCGTTTTAGTGCCCCAAGACTTGCGATCCGGGAACCTGAATCCGGGCGGCAAGACTCCGACCACTACGTGCGGCAGGCCGTTCAGCGTGATCTTCCGGCCGACGATCCCGGGGTTGGCGCCGAACCGCCGCTTCCAAAGCGAGTCGGAAATGACCGCTACTTGGTTGTGCCCCTCCGGATCTTCCTGGTCCAGGAATCCGCGACCCAATTGCGGGTCGATGCGTAGAACCCGGAAGACGCTGGCGGAGACCACAGCGCCATTCAGCAGTTCAGGCTCTCCCGCGCCCGTAAGAGTCGGCGCGGACGTTTGCATGATGGCGACCGATTCCAGGGCCGTCGCGCGCTGGCGCCATTCGTAATAATGGCTGAAGTTGACCGGCAGGCTGGGATACAGGTGCGCCAGCTTGGGCACCACTTCGCGAATCGTAATCAGCCGCTCCGGATCGCGGTACGGCAACGGGCGCAGCAACACGCCGTTCACCACCGAAAAGATGGCGGTATTGGCGCCGATACCCACGGCCAGGCTCAGCACGGCCATGGATGCAAAACCCCGCTCGCGGAGCAGGGTCCGGAAAGCGTAGCGAATGTCGTTCCACATGCAGATCCTGACAGTAAATACGTTCGAAGCGGCGGCTTGTTCCGAAAGTATCGGCTAGGACGACCTCCGGCTCTGCCTCTAGCGAGCTCCTAAGAATTCGCGCGGCGCCAGGGGAACGCACGCCACCTGCTTGACGTGTACAAACGTTCTTCATCAACCCACACCCAGGGAGCCGCCGACCGGCACCCGCAAATCGTTTGATCCAAAAGACTGAATATCATATGTTTGCAGCCGCTACGCAGCGCCTCCCATTGCCCAGGCACTATCCACCTTGGCGGAAGCCCGTCAATTGTCTTAGTATAAATAGAAAGTGTAACGGGGTTGGGAGTAGATCGGATGCGGGACGAGCGCAATGGACGTGTGCTCCAGTTTGGCGCCTTCGAACTGGAAACTGGCACGGGTGAAATACGAAAGTACGGGACCAGGATCCGGCTCCAAGGCAAGCCTTTTCATCTGCTTGAGGCTTTGTTGGAGCGTCCCGGCGGCGTCGTAACACGCGAGGAGTTGCGCGACCGGTTGTGGGCCGCCGATACCTTCGTCGATTTCGAGAGCGGGCTGAACACCGCGGTGAACCGCCTGCGGCTGGCGTTGGGAGACTCCGCCGACCGCCCCCGGTATGTGGAAACGCTGGCGCGCAGCGGATACCGGTTCGTGGCTCCGGTAAGCGAGAGCCACCCGCCGCCGCTAACGGAGAAACTGGAACAGAACGAACCGCCGGCCGTACCCGTTCCTCCTCCGGCGAACGAGACGCCGCGGCAATCCTCTCGCGGATGGCTGCCGGCAGCGGCTGCCGCGGCCGTGGCGCTCCTGGCAGTCTTGTTGCTGTTAATCCGACAAAAGCCCGCGACGCAACCCACGTTTCACCAAGTCACCTTTCGGCGCACGACCATTCCGGGTGCGCGCTTCGGACCGGATGGCCAGGGCGTCATTTACGAAGCGCAGGTAGGGCCAGGCGACCGCGAATTGTACGTGGCGAACATGGTTAGCCCTGAATCGCGGCCGCTTGGTTTCCCGCACGCCGAGCTGACGGGCGTATCGCGGTCCGGCGAACTGGCACTGCTGATTCCGGGCGGGCCCTCGGGAAAGCGCAGCCTGGTGCGCGTCCCCATGAACGGCGGCGCGCCTCTACCCCTCGACCAAGGCATTTGGGGCGCCGACTGGGCGCCGGACAACTCGCGCATGGCTGTGATTCGTTACGGCTCACGCCCCGAGGCCATTGAATATCCGCGCGGAAAGATCTTATACGAGAGTTCGGGATGGCTCTCGGACGTCCGTGTTTCGCCCTCCGGTAACGAGGTTGCGTTCATCGAGCACCCCGTAATGGGCGACGATGGCGGGAACATCATGGCCGTCGACGCCCAGGGCGCCCGCCGCACATTATCGGTTGGCTGGGCGAGCGCGCAGGGCTTGGCTTGGACCCCTACAGGCCGCGAGATCTGGTTCACCGCCGCGCGCTCGGGCGTAATTCGGGAGCTCTACGCGGCCGACCTTTCGGGCAAAGTGCGCGTGATCGCGGCCTTTCCCGGCACCCTCACGTTGTGCGACATCTCCGCTTCCGGGCGTGTATTGATTTCGCGGGAGCAATTGCACGCCATGATGATCAGGTTCGGGGACGGCATCGCCAAGCCGCAGGACCTCTCGTGGTTCGACTATACCACCGCTGAAGGTATCTCCGCCGACGGCCGCGTGGTTCTGTTCGACGAAACCGGAGAAGGGGGCGGGGCGCATCACGCGGTTTATATCCGCCGCGCCAATTCGCCCAGCGCGATTCGAGTCGGAGAAGGGTTCGGCATGGCCATTTCGCCCGATGGGAACTGGGTCGTGACCAAACCGGACGGAGATCAGACTACCTTGAATCTGGTGCCGCTGACGCCGGGCCAGCCGCGCACGCTTTCCGGACATCATTTGAAGTATGACTTCGCACGCTTTTTCCCCGCTGGAGACCGGCTCCTGGTCGGCGGCAGTCTGGGGGGTGGCCCGCCCCGCTTATTCGTACTAGCGCTGGATGGGAGTGCGCCCGTGCCTCTCGCCAGCAGCGCATATTTCCTGCGGCCGGCAATCTCCGAAGACGGCAAACAGATTGCCGGCGTCGATGGCGAACAGAGACTGCTGGTTTTGTCCGTGGCCGGAGGCGAAACCAAGGTGATCGCCACCGGTTTCACCCCGACGGTACTCCGCTGGAGTCACTCGGGCAAGACCTTGCTGGCTCAGGCGGATTCGGTGCCGGCCACGCTCGTGCGGGTCGATTTGCAAACCGGAAAATATGCTCCCTGGAAGGAAATTGCCCCGCTCGATCTGGCCGGTGTCAGCCATATCTGGCCGGCGGTATTGTCGCAAGACGAGCATACCATTGTATACTCCTTCCTACGCAATCTATCCGAGCTGTTCGTGGTGGATGGCTGGCGATAGCTGCGTTTTAGACGGTCTGGGAACTCCTTTCTTCACAACTGTTTGCCTGTATAGAATTAAGTTATCCCGCATCCATTGCTATTAGACGCTCTTTGGGTGGAAGATCTCTGCATTGGTGAGGAGGATTCAGGCGTGAGCTTCCGCGCAGAAGTGTTTAGTATTCCGGTTAGTGCTGTTCACTACGCTACCCGGGTGCGACGCCTAGAATGGTCCCATGGGAACGCCAGAATCCCGATTCCCGGATTTTTTGGGACCGCGCACTACATCAACTTAAAATTGTTTCAGGTGCTTTTCTCCTAAGTTGTTGCTAACGAACGGGCATGCGATCCGTCCAATAGTGGTTATCCACTTGCAGCTACCGGGTTGGTCGGGCGTTCTAGCTTAGGAAGCGCACTTACTTTCGTTCTATCGGGAGGTCGAACTGTATGAAAACGCGACACACACACTTCATTCAACACTTTGCATTGCTCCTCGCGCTGAGCGCCCTGCTGAGCGTCAATCTTTTCGGACAGGCGGAGACCGCGCAGATTACTGGAACTGTCTACGACCCATCCGGCGCGGCGATTCCAAACGCATCGGTAACCGTCAAGTCCGTCGATACGGGCACAGTTCGTGAGCTGACCACGTCGGCTGGCGGCGCCTACCTTGCCAGCGACCTGCTACCCGGCGATTACCAGGTGACGGCCACGGCCGCCGGGTTTGTTCAGGTCCAGCAACGAGTGACGGCCACTGTCGGCGCGAAACTCGCCCTCGATCTGCATCTGCAGGTTGGCCAAGCCTCCACAGTTGTGGAGGTCAACGCGTCGGCCATCCAGGTGAATACCGAGACGCAGACATTATCCACTGTGGTGGATCAGACGGAACTCCGCGAATTGCCTACCCTGACGCGCGACCCATACGCGCTGGTGGCCATTTCGGGAAATGTCTCCGATGGCGGCGTCATGAACCGGGGCGTGGGTTACGCCATCAACGGCCAGCGGGAATCGTCTACTAACGTACTTTTAGACGGCGCGGCCAATAACGATGAGTTCACTACCGGTCCGGGGCAATCCGTCCCCCTCGACTCGATTCAGGAGTTCAGCATTCTGACGAATAATTTCACCGCCGAATTCGGCCGCGCATCCGGCGGCGTTGTCAATGTAGTCACCAAGTCCGGCACCAACCAATTCCACGGAACGGCCTATGAGTTCAACCGCGTATCCGATCTCTCGTCGAATAGCTTCAATAACAACGCTTATGGCTTGCCGAAGTCCGTTTTCACACGCAATCAGTTCGGCTACTCGGCCGGCGGACCTATCAAGAAGGACAAGCTGTTCGTCTTTAGCAGCACGGAATGGATCCGCATCCGAAGCAACGCCAACACGGAAGTGGTGCTACCGGATGCCAACCTGATCGCCGCGGCAGCTCCGAATACCCAGCAATTCTTCTCCACGTACGGCAAACTGGCGCCGGGAGCCAACATTCTGAGCACCTACAGCATCAATCAGATCAGCAGCGCTCAGGGGAGCCCGTTCTGTGGCGCGTCCGCCGCTTGCAATGCGCTCAATCCGAACAGTCCGATGTTCGATCTGGTAGCCTACAGCGCGCCTGGAGACGCCGGCGGCGGGACTCCCGAGAACGGATACCAAAACGTGGAGCGCGTCGACTATAATTTGAGCGACAAGACTCAGATGTATGGACGTTACGCGCTTCAAAGCGATAACCTGGCGGCGGGGACTATCTCTTCCAGTCCGTACACCGGCTTCAATACCGGCGCCTACGATTTTGATCAAAATATCCTATTCTCCGTCATCCACACGTTTAGCCCGGCTTGGGTTTCCCAGTCCAAGCTGGTATTCAACCGTATTAACGGTCCGGTAGATCCCTTTGGCCAGTATCCCGCCGTACCCACTCTCTACACCAGTTCCTCCGGCCCCGGGTCGGTACTGGGAAATAGCATCGTTTTCCCGGGCTACGACCCCTTCACGCCCGGCGCGGGTATCCCATTTGGAGGGCCCCAGAACTTCGCCGAGATTTATGAGGACATGAGCTACACCCGCGGCAGACACAGTATCCGGTTCGGCGGCAGCTACGAATACATTCGCGATAACCGCACTTTCGGCGCCTACGAAACGGCTGGCGAGTATCTCAGTCAGGGCAACGTCGGCGACGCCATCGGCAATTTTCTTGGCGGCCAGCTTGCGGAATTCCAGGTGGCCATCAATCCCCAGGGCAAGTTCCCCGGCGATACCGTGAACCTGCCTCTTACGGCGCCAAATTTCAGCCGCAGCAATCGCTACAACGAGCCTGCGCTCTATGTACAGGACGCCTGGAAAGTAACTCCAAGATTCACGGTGAATCTTGGATTGCGTTGGGAGTACTTCGGTGTACAGCATAACAAGAATCCCCAACTGGATTCCAACTACTACGCCGCGGGCCTCGCAACCGACACCCCGCAGGGTATCGCAGGCGGGCAGGTGGAACTTGCTCCCGATAGCCCCATCGGAGGCCTTTGGAAAAAGGATTATAAGGACTTCGCTCCGCGCGTGGGCTTCGCCTGGGATATTTCCGGCAAGGGAACCACCTCACTGCGCGGCGGCTATGGCATCGGTTATGAGCGCAACTTTGGCAACGTCACCTTCAATGTCATTCAGAATCCGCCCAATTATGAGACAGTGAGCGTAACCTCTGCCCAAATGCCTCTGCCGATCTCCAGCAGCAACTACGGCCCCTTCTCGGGTACCAGCGGCAATCTCGTTCTTCCCACGGCCAGCCTGCGCAATGTCGATCCTGAAATCAACACCGCATACGCACACCTGTGGAGCCTTTCGCTGGAGCATCAGGTTACGAAGAGCGTATTGATCGCGGCGGACTACTCCGGATCGAAGGGCGAGCACCTGTACGATATCTCCGACATGAACTACTACGGATACGGCAACGTGTATCTCGGGCAGCCTTGCAGCTATGCCGCGTCGGAGGCCTTTTACAATGGAACGGGCGGTAGCTCCGGAGTCTGCAACGCGGTATTGAATCCGCAGTACGGGGCTATCAATGTGCGCGGCGACAAGGCGTTTTCCATGTACAATGGCCTGACGGTCCGCTCCGTGGTCAACAATGTGGCCAATAGCGGGCTGCAGTTAAACTTTAACTATACCTGGTCGCATTCCATCGATAATCTGAGCAGCTCGTTCAGCGATACCAATGGACTTGCCGCAAGCGGCGGCGATTACATTCTCGGCCTGCTGAATCCTTTTGAACCCAACATCGGAAAAGGCAGCTCCGATTTCGACATTCGCCAGCGCATGGTAGTCAGCGCCGTATGGACAATGCCGGCGTTCAAAACCGGCCATGGCTTTGCCGCACAGGCGCTCGGCGGCTGGACTGTGTCGCCTCTTTTCACGGCGCGCACGGGATCTCCTTATTCGATCTATGATTGCTCGTACAATTACTACTATTGCCCGTACGCCGCTTTCACTTCGCCTGTTCCGGTGAATGGCAATTCGACCCCGCCCGCCATCACCAGCACGCCGAACACTTTCAACCTTTTGCCCTTGAATCCGGCTTCCATGGATCATTGGACCAATCCAAACTACTACTTCTCGGATCTGCCGCCGTATCCCAGCGACATGACGGGTCGTAATACTTTCCGCGCGCCGGGCAACTGGAACCTGAACCTGGGCGTGTACAAGACCTTCAAACTCACCGAACGGGTTAGTATGCAGCTTCGCGGAGAGGCTTACAACCTATTCAACCACGCGAACCTGTATGTCGAAGGTATTGACGCCGACACTCTGACGACTTCCTTCATCCCGGCGTGCTACGGCTGCTCGGGATCGGAGACGGACCGCCGTAATTTGCAGCTCGCCGCCAAGATCATCTTCTGACGGCGGACTTCACAACCATCGCAATGTCCCATGGGCTCCTCCGGGAGCCCATGGTCTTTTTGTCAGCTCCCGATGGCCGCGATCAGCTCTGCCTTGCGCTCCTCCAACTTGGCGATTTCGCCCTTCAGCCGCCGCAATTCGCGATTCACGCCTGCCAGTTCTCTCTGCGCCTGCCGGTCCTTCAGAAAGTTGGCGCCGTGCTTCTTCTTAACCAACGCCTCCACTTCCCGCCGGAGAAGCCGCAGCCAGGGGTTTCCGTGCATCGAGGCAACCCGGTATTGGAGTTTGCCAGCCTGCGCCGCCACGTAGATCTCATCCTGCGTCAGCCCGAACTCCTCCCGCGCCGATTTGTCGCTCAAGGTTGCGCCCTTGCGTCCCCATTCGGAATCGTCGTCCATAAGTTCAATTTGGTTTAATTCTATACCGCCGCGCGCGGGCTGGCGTCAGCCCAGCTTTGCTCCAAAATGGAATGCAGGGTTCCGATCGGAACGTCTTCCCTATGCGGTATGATTACAACTCCTGCGCATTTTTCAGGAATAGCTCCACTGCCTCGCGCAGGTTGACCATTGCCTCTTCGACCGAGTCGCCGCATGAAGCCACGTCGCGTTCCGGGCACTTCGAAACAACGGCCTCTCCTTCATGCCGGCAAACACCAGTCAATCGAACGATCTGCATAAGCGCGCCGGCTACCGCGATTCTACGTCCTCCGCAGCCGACCCGCCAACTCCGCCGCCCGTGCAAACTCCTCCCGCGCTCCCCGCGTCCGCAAATTCTCCCGAAGCTGCTCCAGCTCATTGATATACGCCGTCAGCGCCTGCTCGATGGATTCCGTATTGGTGGCCAGAATATCCCGCCACAGATCATACGCGCTCAGCGCCAGGCGCGTACTGTCGATTAGCCCCGGTCCTGCCACCTGCAAGTCTTCCGGCTCGGTCAGGTTCTGCGCCAGCGTGGCCGCTAGCGCCGTGGATGCAAGCTGCGGCAGGTGCGACGTGTAAGAGACCAGCCGGTCGTGCTCGGCCGCTCCCAGCACCACGGTCCTTGCGCCGATGCGGCCCAACCACTCGACGAACACGCGCGCCGCTGGCGTCTGCAGTTCCTCGGGCGAGGCAGGCGTCAGCACATAGGTGCGCCCGCGGAACAGATCCGCATCCCCTTCCGCCGCTCCGCGTTTTTCCTTCCCGGCCAGCGGATGCCCTCCCAGGAACTGGCAGCGCCGTATCAGCTTGCGCGCCGCAGTCACGATGGCGTGCTTGGTGCTGCCCGCGTCGGTGACGAGCGCCTCAGGCCGCACGAGCGGATCCAGATGGTGCAGCGTGTCCAGAATGCGTCCGATGGGCTGTGCGAGATAGAGCAGATCCGCCGAACGGGCAGCCTGCTCCAGCGTTGCGCCGCGGTCGATCGCTCCCCGCTCCAACCCGGCGCGCACCGCCGCCTCCGAACTAACGCCCAGGATGGCGCCGTGGAAGCCCGACTTCTTCAGCGCCAACCCGAAGGATCCGCCGATCAGTCCGACGCCGACGATTGCAACCGTGTCCATTAGATCGTTCGGCCCACCGCCGGCGCGATCATGCGCAACTGCCCCATCAGCTCTTCGAATTGCTCAGGCCGCAGCGATTGCGCGCCATCGCTCAACGCGCGGTCGGGATCCGGATGCACTTCGATCAGCAAGCCATCCGCGCCCGCGGCCACTGCGGCGCGCGCCATGGGAGCTACCTTGTCGCGCCGCCCCGTGCCGTGCGACGGGTCCGCCACCATGGGCAAATGCGACAGCTTCTTCACCACCGGAATAGCCGAGATATCCATGGTGTTGCGCGTGTAAGTCTCAAACGTGCGGATGCCGCGCTCGCAGAGGATCACATCATAATTGCCGCCGGCCATAATATACTCCGCGGAAAGCAGCAATTCTTCAATGGTGGCCGCGATGCCTCGCTTCAGCAGCACTGGCTTGCGCAGTTTGCCCAGCTCGCGCAGCAGATTGAAATTCTGCATGTTGCGCGCGCCCACTTGCAGAATATCGGAATACTCGGCCACCAGCGGAATCTGCGTCTGATCCATCACCTCGCTCACCACCAGCAAGCCGTTGCGGTCGGCAGCCGCCCGCATCATCTGCAGGCCCTCCGCGCCTAATCCCTGGAAGCTGTAGGGTGACGAGCGCGGCTTGAACGCTCCGCCACGAATCACGCTGGCGCCGGCGCGCGCCACCTGTTCCGCCACGAGATCGATCTGTTCGCGGCTCTCCACACTGCACGGTCCCGCCATCACCACCACGCGCTCGCCGCCGATCCACACCCCGCCAATCTTCACCACCGTTCCGCCGGGATTGAAGTTCCGGCTGGCCAGCTTGTACGGCGATGCGATGCGATGCGCTTCCTTCACGCCCTCCATCACCTCGAAAACTTCGAGATCCACGTCCACCTTGCCGCCCACGCCGCCGAGCACCGTGTGCATCACTCCCGTGGAGCGGTGCACGTCGTAGCCCTCGCCCACCATGCGATCGATTACGGCCTGAATGTGGGCTTCGGTGGCCCCCTGCTGCATGACAACTAACATTTATGAATCTCCGTCGTGGCTTGAATCAACGCTTGAATCAACGCTTGAATCAACGCTTGAATCAATGCTGCTTTGCATGCGAATTCTTTGGATGGTGCGCATCTCGTCGATGATGCGTTCGAAGATGCGCTTCACGGCATCCGGCGTCAGCGGGCCGCCGTTATGCGTCGCGATGTTTTCAAAAACCTGCTCCTCCCGCCGCGGTTCGTAGATGGGCAACGCGGCGGCGCGCTTGACGCGGCCAATCTGCTCCACCACGCGCGTGCGATCGTTCAACAATTCCAGCAAGCGCAGATCCAACGCGTCAATCGACACCCGATACTCTTCGAGTGCCTGGAGCGCTTGTTCGCGGGTCACTGCGCCTCCGCGCCCGCACGTGGGACAGGCCTCCCGGCCTGTCCGGTCCGCATATCGAAACCGTGTTTCAGCTCGCGCACGAACGATTCCAACTGGATCTCGAGCGATGTATTGTCCCGTTCGCGGTCAATCAGATCGACGATGGCGCTGCCCACCACTACGGCTTCCACCTGCCGTCCCAATTGCGCCACATGCTCCGGCCGCGAGATGCCAAATCCTACCGCCAGCGGCAGATCCGTTACCGCGCGTACGGCGGCCACCAGCGGCGCGACGGCCTCGGAAAGCGACTCGCGCGCGCCAGTCACTCCGGTGCGCGAAACCAGGTAGACAAAGCCGGTAGAGTATTGCGCCACCAGCCGCAGGCGCCGCTCAGTGCTGGTGGGCGCGGCCAGGAATACCGTGTCCAGATTGTGGCGGCGCATGGCGTCTACATAATCGCCGGCCTCTTCCACGCTCGCATCCGTCAATAGGCAGCCATCGATGCCGCAGGCCGCCGCGTCGCGCGCCAACGCATCCACGCCGTAACGCACCACCGGATTCAGGTACGTGAACAGCAGCAGGGGAATCTCGGACCGCCGCCGGATTTCCGCAGCGATCTCCAGGACCTTGCGCATCGTCGTGGCGGCCGCCAATGCCCGTTGTCCCGCGCGTTGGATTACAGGACCATCCGCAATGGGGTCCGAAAACGGCACGCCCAACTCGATCAGGTCCGCTCCGCCACGCTCCAACGCTTCCACCAGGGCGGGGGTGCGCTGCGGTGAAGGGTCTCCGGCGGTCAGATACGCAATCAGTCCCTTGCGTCCGTGCCGCTTCAGGTTTTCGAACAGGAGCGCGATGCGCGTACTCATGTTGTGGGGCGGGCCTCCAGGCCTGCGCGGGGCCTCCAGACCCCGCTGCTTGCTGCCTTAGTCCCCATCCAATTCCTTCAGGTTTTCCCGGTAAATATCGATGTCCTTATCCCCGCGTCCGGACAGGTTCACGATGTAGATCTGATGGCGAGCGGCCGGTGCGCGCCGCACCGCCTCGGCCACCGCGTGCGCGGATTCGAGCGCTGGAATCAGGCCTTCAATGTGGCAAAGCAGGCGGGCCGCATCCAACGCTTCTTCGTCGCTAGCGGCCACATACTCCGCCCGGTTGCGGTCGTGCAGCCAGGCATGCTCGGGGCCAATCAGCGCGTAATCCAGGCCCGCCGAAACCGAGTGCGTCAGCGAGACCTGTCCGTCCTCGTCCTGCAGCAGATAGCTGCGTGCGCCATGCAGCACTCCGGGCGCCCCGCCCCGAAAACGCGCCGCATGCTCGCCCAGATTCGATCCCCGGCCGCCTGCCTCCACTCCGATCAGCCGAACGGCTTCATCCGGTACGAATGCATGGAAGATGCCGATGGCATTGCTGCCTCCGCCCACGCAGGCGAAGATCGCGTCCGGCAGGCGCTTCTCGGATTCCAGAATCTGGCGGCGGGCCTCCTCGCCGATCACCTTCTGAAAATCGCGCACCATCAGCGGATACGGATGCGGTCCCAGCGCCGAACCCAGCAGATAGTAAGTGCTGCCGACATTGGTCACCCAGTCGCGCAGGGCTTCATTGATGGCATCCTTCAGCGTGCGGCTGCCGGTAGTAACCGGCACTACCTGCGCACCTAGCAGACGCATACGGAAGACGTTCAGCCGCTGCCGGCGCATGTCCTCCTCGCCCATGTAGACCACACAATCGAGACCCAAGCGCGCGCAAACCGTCGCCGTGGCCACGCCGTGCTGACCGGCGCCGGTTTCCGCGATTATGCGCCGCTTGCCCATCCGCCGCGCCAAGAGCCCCTGGCCCAGCGTGTTGTTGATCTTGTGCGCGCCGGTATGCAACAGGTCTTCGCGCTTCAAGTAAATCCTCGCGCCGCCTAAATGCTCCGTTAGCCGCCGCGCAAGATACAGGGGTGTCGGGCGGCCGGCATAATTGCGCAGCAGATCGCTCAATTCAGCCTGGAACGCCGGATCGTCGCGCACTTCCAGATACGCCTTCTCCAATTCTTCAAGTGGCGCCATCAGGACTTCGGGCACAAAACGTCCGCCGTACGGCCCAAAGTGTCCGCCCGCGTCTGGCTGAGCCGCCGTCATCGGGATGCCGCCAGTGCGGCTCTCAGAAACGCCGCCATTTTGAAATGATCCTTGCGCCCCGGCGAAATTTCGATGCGCGAACAGGCATCCACACCCCACGGGTGCACTTTCTCGATGGCCCCCCGCACGTTACCCGCGTCCAGTCCGCCAGCCAGGATCAGCTTGTCAATACCTCGCGGGACGCGCGCCCAATCGAAGACCTGTCCGGATGCCGGACCATCCAAGAGCACAGCTTCCGCCGCGCCGCCGGGCATGGTGGCCGGCGCCTGCCCATCTCGCACACGAATCGCCTTCCACACCCGAATCCCCTGCGGATACTGCTCCGGCCACTCGCTGCCATGCAACTGGGCGATATCCAAGCCCACTTGCAGGGCGGTCCGCAGGACGCCCTCCCGGGATTCGTCCACAAAGACGCCCACCTTCCAGATCCCCGCCGGCAATCCTGCCGCAAGAGCCGCCGCTTCGTCCGGCGCGATATACCTCGGGCTGGCCGGGTAAAAATTGAAGCCCAAAGCCACCGCCCCTCCGTCGATGGCCGCCAGCGCATCCTCGCGATTGGTAATACCGCAAATCTTTACCATCATCGGGTCACCATCGTTAAGCTGCGGCCAGCAAAGCCTGCAAAGCCTCCGCCGGGTCCGCCGACCTCATCAGGTGCTCGCCCACCAGGAAAGCTTGATAGCCGGCGTCGCGCAGCCGCGCGACATCCCATGCGGACTGTATACCGCTTTCGCTCACCATTAATACTCCGGACGGGATAAGCGGCGCCAAGCGCAGGGAGGTTTCGAGCGTCACCTCGAATGTGTTGAGGTTTCGATTGTTGACCCCAATGGTTTCCGCGCCGGCATCCAAAGCCTTCGCCAGTTCCCGTTCGTCGTGTATCTCGACCAGCGCCGCCATTCCGATGATTGTCATCGAGCGTGAAATCCTTGCGCAGCACCGGCAATCCGCAGACGCTGCGGGCCGCCGCCAAATCGGCCAGGCTTCCCTGAAAAAATGCCTCATCGGTGAGCACGGAAAGCGCCGCCGCTCCGCCGGCTTCGTATTGGCGCGCCAGACGCGTGGGGTCGAAATCCGGCGACAGCAACCCTTTGCTGGGCGAGGCTTTCTTGATCTCGGCAATAATGGCCGGCGCCCGCCCGGCCAGAGCCCGCCGAAAATCCCGTCTGCCGGCGCGCGCCAGTTCCGCCTGCCGCTCCCACTGTTTGAGCAAACTTGGAGCGGGCGAGGGATGCTCCCGCTTATGAGCGACAATACGGGCCAGTACGTCTGGAACTGTTTGGGTCAATTTAAGCTTTATGGTAGCAGACCTAGGTGGCCGGACGGCTGGAAATGCTTGTGAACGCGCTGCGAGCTGCGTGTATCCGAGGCAGCTACGGAGTGGGGAGGAACCATTGCTTGCTTGAGGGAGCGCAGCTCGCAACAAGCGTCCACATTGGATAGTGACGTGAACAGGCAAAACGTTTCAAGACGTAACAACTTTTTTTGCGGGCGCCGTCCTTGACCCCGGCGACGGCGCCGCCCATTCAAAAAATATACTTAATCCCCAACTGAACCTGCCGCGGCGGCTTGTTCCCATAGGCGTTCTCCGACTGCACCAGCCCGAAATTCGGATCGCCAAATACATGGTTCGGGATGTCGAAGTTCGGGTGATTGAATAAATTGAAGGCTTCGCCGCGAAGCTGCAAACGACGACTCTCCTTGCGCAGGATGATGTTCTTGTACATCGAAAAATCCACGTTCTCCAGCCCCGGCCCGGTCATGATATTGCGGCCGGCATCGCCAAACTGTCCTGCCGGCGGCTGCACGAAAGCGCAGGTATTGAACCAACTCCCAGGCTGGTCCACCGCGTCGGCGGCCAGCCCGCCCTGCGACATCGTAGAATGGCAGGCCGCGTTGGGGTTCGCCATCACCGGACCCGCCGCATACGGGTTCGATATCACATCCGGCCGGTACGGATTGCCAAACGCGGCAACCGCCGACCCGGTTTGCGAAGCCGCCAGGTTTACGGTGAATGGAGACCCCGTCTGCGCCGTCAGAATCCCCGCCGCTTGCCAGTTGCCCAACAGGCCCCTGCGCCATCCCGGCTGTGTGATCCATTTGCGGCCAAACGGCAGATCGTAAACTGAGCTCACCACCAGCCGGTGCTTGACGTTGAAATCGGAAAGTCCGCGGTCGGCCTGCGGATCGTACGAATTCTGCGGCAGCCCCGAGCCCACACTGCCCCCCAACACGGACGAGACATCGTCAATTGATTTCGAGAACGTGTACGCCGCCAAAAATGTGAGCCCTTCGGCGACGCGCCTCTCGGAGCGGAACTGCATGGAGTTGTACGAACTGGCGGCGGCCGACTCCACGTAAAGAATGGAAGAGAACTGCGGGTATGGCGCGAGGCCAGTGGCCGGGTTCACCTGGTTCAGATCGCGCACATCCGCCAGGTGCGTGCCCTTGGACCCTACATACGCCAGATCGACCATCCAGTTGGGCTTGATTTCGTATTGCAGGTCCACGTTCCATTGCTGCATGTACGCATCGCGGAAGTTGCGCGCGATCATGTTCGGCTCTACCACCGCGTTGGCCGGCTGGCTGAGAATATTCTGGATCGTATCCGAGCCGCTATTGGCGAAATAGGCGAGATCGTAGAATGGCGGGTTGAAGCGCGGAAACACGTTGATATTGAAAATGCCCACATCGTAGAAGATGCCGTAGGCCGAGCGCACCACCCAGCGCTCGGTTTTCATGGGCCGCCAGGCAACCCCAATGCGCGGGGCGAAATCGGTGCGCGTCGGGTTGTAAGTGGCCCGCGGAACTCCGTCCGTCCCCGCCAGGATGAACTGGCAGTCGGGTACCGGAGTGCAGGTGGCGGAATTCGCGCTCAGATCGGGCACACTGTAGCGGTTGTGATCTTCCACTCCGGGGCTGTTGTATTCGTACCGCATGCCTACGTTCAGCAACAGACGCGGCACCACGTGAATGTCGTCCTGAATGTAGTAATTCATGCCGGTGCTGCGTACCGTGTTGAACGTGTTGCCCGACACCGCAACCGCATAGTCCGGTATTCCCACCGCCAACTGCGCCAGCGCCTCCAGCGGAGTTCCGGCCATCCCGTCCTCCGTGCCGGCCTCGAAGAAGAAATCGCCGCGTGCCACGAAATCGAGGTAATTATCAATCTGGATGCTGCGGATGTCCGCGCCGAACTTAAACTGGTTGCGCCCCTTGACCCAGGACAGGTTGTCGGAAACATCGATTGTCGTATCGTGGCGGTCTTGCGGATAGTTGAGCGGCTCGCCGATCCCGTCGAATCCCAGGAGATTGACCTCCGGATATCCAAGATCCACCGGATTGGTCAGAACATCCGGAAACCCCAGGGCGGCGCTCTCATTGTGGCCGTAGCTTTGCTGTAAGGCGCCCGCCTGCATGCGGTTGTATCCCAGGCGAAGCTCGTTGATCTCGGCGGGGGTGAACACGTGCGTCCAACTCAGTCCACCGTTTTGACCGTCATTGAGCGTGTAGCTGCCGTAACCGGGCAGGTTGGTAAACGCATTCACCGGGTCGAAGGGATTGAAACGATCCTCATCGAAGATCGCCCAATGCGCCGATAGCGTGTCGTTCGGCCCCGCGTGGTGGTCCACTTTCACCAGGCCCAGGTTCTCCGTGTTCCGAATCACGGGCGCGGAAACAAATGTGTTTGAATTCGCCAGGTCGGACCCCACATTGGCCGCGGGATACAGATTGAGGATGGCTTGGCCAGCCGGGTTCAGCGGTATGCCCACGCCGGACAGCAATCCCGTGATCTCCGACAACTGCGTTTGCGATGGCACCGTGGCCTCGCGCGTGGTGGCCTGCCGCAGGCGCAGACTCTCGTACGAAACAAAGAAAAAGGTCTTATCCTTGCGAATTGGGCCGCCGAAGGTGGCTCCGAACTGATTACGGTCGAGCTCCGGGATGGGGCCGCAGGTGCCCGCTATCGAATCGGGCGTACATGACGGGAAGTCGAAGAAATTCTTGGCGTCCAGATTCCGGTTGCGCAGGAACTCGAAGAGTCCACCGTGGTACTCATTCGAGCCGCTCTTCAGGATTACGTTGATTTGGGCGCCGCCGCTGCGCCCGTATTCCGCCGAATAGTCGCTCGACTGCACCTTGAACTCCTGAATGGCATCGATCGAGGGCAGCGCGACGTATTGGTTAATGTACGGGTCGTTGTTATCGACGCCCTCGAGCAGGAAGTTGTTGGACTGCTCGCGCGCGCCGTTGACGCTCACCGCGCCGCCTTGCGTGGAATTCTGGGAACCCTCCACCGGCAATTGGCTGCCCGGCGCCAGCAAAGAGAACGCCAGAAAATTGCGCTCGTTCAGGGGCAACTCGTGTACCAGGCGGCCGTCGATTACCTGTCCCAGCGTGGAAGTGTCGGTTTGAATGATCGGCGGCGTGTCGTTTACCGTAACTTCCTCGGTCCGGCTGCCCACCTGCAAGGTGAAATCGACGCGCGCGGTCTGCTCCACGTCCAAGCCGACATCGGCCAGAATGGCCCTGCGAAAGCCGTCCCTTTCTACGGAAACCCGGTAATGCCCGGGCGGCAGCAAGGCGACCGTGAAATCGCCGTCGTCATTGGTGACCGCTTCGCGGCCGGCATTGGTCGCCGTGTTGCTGACCGTCACACGCGCCTTGGGCACGACACTCCCGCTGGTGTCGCTCACCGTGCCGGTGATGGTGCCCGTGGGATCGCTGGCCAGGAGCGGAAAGACGAGCGAAGTACACAGCAAAGGCAGGCGTAAGAAACATCGAAGGCCCATAATGTTCTTTCCCCGTTGATGCAGTTGCCCAGCATAGCAACATAATTAGACGTGCGCACTACACATAAGTTTCGGAGCCATGGCGGCGCCGGCCTTAGCTTTGGCGCGGGTGTTTAACCGTCGTGGCTCGGCAAGACCTTGCCGAATCAGCGACCTTGTTGCGTAGCCTCGACCTCAGGGGAGCGGGAAGCACTCAAGCTGGAACGCGTTCCGTGCGCCTCAGCCTGGGCAGAGCCTCGATCGATTTGCCCACTTTTTTTCGGGCTATGCGGAGTTCGTAAAGGGTCTGCAGGTTAAGCCAGAACTCCGCGCTCGTGCCGAAGAAATGTGCCAGACGCAGGGCCGTATCCCCGGTAATTGCGCGCTGTCCATTCAAAATGCCCGTGATCCGGTTGGTGGGCACATCGAGCCTACGCGCCAACTCCGCGGCGCTCATGCCGAGTTCATTGAGCTCTTCGGCCAAGTGTTCCCCCGGACGAATCGCGGTTATTGCCATTGTGCATCCCCCTAATGATAATCGACGATTCTCTACCATGGACGGCCCCGGTGCGCCGCCTGGCCATTCAAAACAGATCCGCCACCTGATACGAATGCTGTACTGTCCCTTACGATGACCGGCTAAGGCTCGAAGCGGTTGCCGGGACTAGCATTTTTCAATCCAACCACCAACCATCGGATACCCGGGCCGTGTACAGCCCATTCCCAAACCGGCACGGCGGTGTTTTCCTTGCCGACGAGCCGCACCTTCTGGCTTTTCACTACCAGCGCCTCCATTTTCAGGATTATCTTGTATTGGAAACCGATCCGCTTTTCAGAGTCGCTTTCTATGGACAATTCTGCGGACCCGGCGGAGTTCGCCCAGTTGTTACAATAGCGGAATCACCCAAACAACAGGAGGAGAAATGGAACGACCAGGAGCAACAACGCTGCGCGGAGATCCCAAAACTTTGATCGGACCGGAGCTGAAACCAGGTGACCCTGCGCCCGATTTCGAAGTCGTGGACAGCAGTTTGAAGCCGGTAACGCTCACCGGCACCGGCGACCATGTGCGCATTTTCAGCGTGGTGCCCTCGCTGGACACGCCCGTGTGCGATGCGCAAACCAAGCGCTTCAACGAAGAAGCCGGCAAACTGCCCAACGTGGATATCTTTACCGTGAGCATGGATCTGCCATTCGCGCAGAAGCGCTGGTGCGGCGCTTTCGGAGTGGACAAGGTCAAGATGCTGTCGGATCATAAAGATGGCTCGTTCGGCAGCCACTACGGCACACTGATCAAGGAATTGCGCATTGAGAGCCGTGCAATTTTCGTGGTGGGCAAGGACAACACCATCAAACACGCGGAGTACGTGAAGGAAGTCGCGGACTTTCCGAATTACGAAACGGCGCTAGCCGCCGCCCGCGCGGCATCCTAGGCCTTGGGACGGGCTTTCAGCCGGCTCTGGCCGCCCTGCAATCGAGGCAAATCTGAGTACGGATTCCCCAACCCCGGTCCTTGCTGAACGAGTCCTGGCTCGGGCAGTGGAGAGTCCGCTGGTGCGCGGCGGTTTGACCATCGGGGCCGGTATCGTCACCGGCAACATTATCGGCTTTGTGCGCGTGGCTCTAACTGCCTACCTGCTGGGTACGCACTCGCAGGCGGATTCACTGGCGGTGGCGGTGGGACCGCTGGATGCGCTGAACTCAGTGCTCATCAACACCATGGTCTTCGCCTTCGTGCCCATGCTTACCGAGCGGCAAGGCGCCGACCGCACCGCGCTATTCCTGAAGCTGAACCAGTGGTTCGCCTGGCTGTTTTCGCTGTTGACACTGGCCATCGTGGTTTCCGCGCCGTGGCTGATTACGGTACTCGCGCCGGGTCTGGACCCGCGCTTCTATCGCACCTCCGTCAACATCCTGCGCATCTCGGCATTGTCCATTTTGGCGGCTGGCGCGGCGGCCATCAATTGCGCATTGTTATATACGGACCGCCGATTCGCGCCATTCGCTTTTTATCAAGCCTGCCTGAATTTGTTTACCGTCGCCGGCGCCGCCAGCTTGTGGCGCGTGCTGGGGGTCTATGGGTTCGCTATCGGCTACACGGCGGGTGCATGGGCGCAGTATGCCGCCGTATACGTCTGCGCGCGCACGGGACTGGAAGAGCGCGACCTGCCGCCGGCTAAAGTACACTGGCGCGAAATGCTGGGCAGGCCCATGGCAGTATCTCTCTATGCCGTCAGCCTGGCGTTGAACATCGTCTTCACCCGCGCCTGGGCCACGCACATCGGGCCTGGCATGGCAGCAGCGCTGGATTATTGCATGCGCGGCGTCAGCGTGCCGCTGGCCTTCCTGGTAAGCCCGATTTCCAATTCCTTGCTGCCGGAGATCGCTCGCCTGCGCAGCCAACTGCGCCTGCGCGAGGCCTTCGCGCTGATCGACAAAACGCTCGCTGTGGCGGCCCTGGCGGCGGTTGCGGGATGCGGAGTCGCGCTGGCTCTGCGCGCTCCTGCGATCGCGATACTGTTCCAACGGGGCAACTTTACGCCGGAATCCACCCGCCTGGTCTCGACCGTTTTCCTAGGACTGGCCCCCAGCCTGATCGGCTGGAGCCTGCTCGAGCTGACCGGTCGCGCCCTGTTCGCGCTGGACCGCCCCGCCCTGCCGCTGGCCGCGGCATTCATCCCCGTGCTGGTCAACGTGGCGCTCACGCTGGGATTGCATTCGTTGCAACCGCAGTTCATCGGCCTGGGGGCGTCGGTCGGATTGATGGCTGGCTTCCTGGCGCTATTCGCCGCGGCGCACGCCAGCCGCAAACGGTGGATGCGCGGCGCAAGTACTCTCGCGTGCCGCGTTCCCACGCATGGCGACGCTTAGCTCATTCTCTGCGGAAGCCCTGGCTCCTTCTTTGGGCCAACCTACTCCGCCGGCGACTTGCCCAGCCGCTCATATTCCGCATTGAACTCGCATCCCAGCAAAGCAATCGCCGCCACCAGGTACATCCACACCAGCAACGCGATACTGGCGCCGATACTGCCGTACATCACGTTGTAATGCGCCACGTGCTGCACGTACCACCCAAAGCCATTGGTGGCCAGCATCCAAAGCACCGTAGCCAGCGCCGCTCCTGGAAACAGGGACACAAAGCGCTGCCGGCGATACGGGCCGAAGTAATACAGCAGCATGGTTACCAGGATGGTGGTGGCGAATGCAACCGTATAGCGTCCCAGGCGGCTGACTAATTCCCAGGCCCAGGCCCAGGGATTCCACAAAGGGTCCACCTTCATCCAATCGAGGACTACGTGTTCCACCTGTGTGCCGAACAGCAGCAGCGCGGAAGCCGCCACCAGCGGCGCCGCGGACACCACCACCAGAAGCACTGCAACGCCTGTATTCTGCCAGAAATTGCGGTTGCGCGGCACGCGGTACGCCGCTTGAAAGCCTTCCATGAGGCTCTTGAAAACGCTCGAAGCCGCCCAGAGCGAAACCAGGGCAGCCACCACCAGCACCAGCCATGGACGGGCACCGCCGACCTGAAAATGGCGCATGACCAGGTCCTCCGTGCCGGGTGGAACAACTTGGGCAAGAACCGTCTCTATGGTATCGAAAACGAATCGGGCGTGGGTCTGAATCAGTATGGTGGCCGCGGACGTCAGCACCGGGAAAAAGGAGAGCAACGCGGAGTAGGCGGCGCCCTTGGCGATGCTGAAGCAGTTATCGTCCGCCGCCGCCACAATGCTTCGCTGCAGGAGGTAGGGAAACGTCTTCCACGCTGTGGGCACAGAGCCAGTATAGCGGTGTACCAGTACGGAGCGCAGTCCGGATCGGCACACCCGTAGAGTGGGAGCCGCACCCTACAGACAGCGCAGCCTTGGCGGGTAAACCGGTTAGTCTCTAGCGATCCCCGGCCTAACTGGCCTTCTGGGCCTCTTGAGCTTTCCGGTACGCCGCCCAACGCTTCTTGGTGGCCGCCACGATGCGAGCCCGGCCGGCCGCGCTGATTACCCGCTTTTTCGCTTTCGGCGGGGCGGCCGCTTTGGCTCCGTGCTCTGCCTTGTAAGCAGCCCATCTCTTCTTTTGGGCCAACGCGATGCGCCGGCGCGCGGCCGCGCTCATAGTGCGTTTCTTAGGTGCGGACGCCCCGGAAGCCGCGGCGGGAGCCGGCCGGGAAGGCGCAGTCCCTCCAATCTGGCTGCGTAGCTCCGCTATCTTCTGTTCAACCTGGTCCCGCTTATGCTGGAAACCGATTAAAGCAGCTTCGAGTAGTTCGGTGTCTTGCTTGGGTGGTCGTGGCATCAGCTTGATTATACCCTCACTTACCGGCGTTGTGTCGAACCTTTGGGTTACTTCTCCCAAAAACAAAAGCCCAGAGTAGCACGGGCAGCGATACAATACCAAGGTGGACCGTAGAAGGTTTCTGGGTATAGTCGCCCCCGTAGCCATTCGAGACAAGCTGGCCGGCGCGGTATCTATCCCGATCGTCGATACGCATATTCATCTCTTCGACACGGTCCGCCCCCAAGGCGTGCCGTGGCCGGACAAGAATGACGCTGCACTCTACAAGCCGGCTTTGCCAGGCAGATATCGTAAGATAACCGAAGGCCTCGGCATAGTGGGCGCCATCGAGATCGAATGCAGCCCCTGGCTGGAGGACAATCAATGGGTCCTGGACGTCGCCGCCACAGACTCGATTATCGTGGGTACTATCGGAGACCTCGAACCCGGGCATCGCCAGTTCCGCGCTCAGTTGGACCGTTTCGCGCGTAACCCCTTGTTTCGCGGTATCCGCTATGGCAATCTGTGGGGCCGGGATTTGGGCGCGGAATTACAGAAGCCGGAATTTATAGCCGGACTCCAGGCATTGGCCGATGCGGGTTTGGTGCTCGATACCGCTAATCCTACTCCGGCGCTTATAGCGGATGTCACGCGTCTGACCGATCGTGTTCCAAGCTTGCGCATCGTTATGGATCACCTGCCGGAACTGGAACCCTTCACCGCCAATATCGACCATATACGGGAACTTGCCAAACGTACCCAGGTATACGCCAAGGTATCGGGAGTGCTGCGCCGCGTGGCCGGCAAGGTGCCCTTCGACATGGGATTCTACCGCGACAGGCTCGATGCAATCTGGGACATCTTCGGAGCGGACCGGCTCATTTATGGCAGTGACTGGCCGAACAGCGACCCGCTGGGGAGTTACGCGCAGGTCTTGAAGATCGTGGAAGAGTACTTTCACGCAAAGGGGGCCGCTGCTGCCGAAAAGTATTTCTGGAGAAACTCCATTACCGCATATCGCTGGATCAAACGGGATGCGCGCCAACCGGGGCCAGCCTGATTTGTGGGACAGGTTGGCAACCTGCGGGCCAATTGCCTATCCGCCCTGTCATCCTTTCTACTACATACTGCATGCACTCGTGTGCCTCTGCATAGCTCCCCTATGGACCGGTTGCGGCCGGAGCTTGCCCCCGGATATTACTGCGGATGTCGCAGGCATTCGCGCCATTGACAATCATGCGCACCCGGTGCGTGTAACGGGACCGGGAGAACAGGACCGGGAGTTCGATGCCCTGCCGGTCGATAACATGGAGCCTTCGTCCGACCCAATCTATTTGCGGCCCGGGGCTCCGGGCATCCTGGAAGCCTGGCGCGCTCTCTTCGGATACCCGTACAACGACCTGCGCGAGCAACATGCGCGCGAACTGGCGGACCTTAAGCGTGGCGCCATGCAACGCGCAGGCGACGCATATCCCGCCTGGGTGCTGGATCGAATGGGAGTAGAAGTAATGCTCGCCAATAGGGTGCGCATGGGGCGCGGCATCCAGCCGCCCCGCTTCCGATGGGTACCCTATGCAGACGCGCTGTTGTTTCCGTTGGATAATGCGCAACTGGCGGCCCACAACTCCGATCGCAAGGCTTTCTTTGCGGACGAGGACTTGCTCTTGCGGAGTTACCTGAAAGAAGCGGGACTAAGCGCCGCGCCGGCCACCCTGGACGAGTATCTTACTCGAGTTGTGACATCCACGCTCGAGCGGCACAAGCAAGGCGGCGCCGTGGCCGAGAAGTTCGAGGCCGCGTATTTGCGCTCGCTCGAATTCGATCCAGTGGATCGCGCCAATGCCGCTAAGGTATATGCGCAATATCGCGCGAAAGCCGCGCCGCCGGACGGTCCATATAAGGTCCTGCAGGATTACATCTTCCGGTACATCTCGCAGGAGTGCGGACGCCTGGGGATGGCCGTACACATCCACACCATGGCGGGCGCGGGCAGCTACTTCGAAGTGCGCGGCGCGGATCCGTTGCTGCTCGAATCCGTCCTCAACGACCCGGCGCTGCGCAAGACTAACTTTGTAATGCTGCACGGCGGCTGGCCCTTCACCCGCGAAATCACGGCACTGCTGGCAAAGCCCAACGCCTACCTGGATTATTCCGCACAATCGCTGCTGTTGACGCCCGCTACCTTGGCAGCTACTTTGCGCGAATGGCTGGAATTTGTGCCGGAGAAGGTGATGTTCGCCACGGACGCTTATCCCTACTCGGACGAAATGGGATGGGAGGAATCCGGCTGGATTGCGGCCGGCAGAGCGCGCCAGGCGCTGGCTATCGCGCTCAATGCCATGCTGCGCGATGGCGAGATTTCGCGCGGCCGAGCCTTGGAATTGGCCAATCTTGTGCTGCGGGACAATGCCCGCAAACTGTACGGGCTGTAGTTAGGACGGGCCTCTGGCCTGTCTCGCCCTCATGGCCCCAGCGGTACGACCTTGGAGTCCACCTGGAACCTGCGGTAGTTACTCCAAGCGATCTCCTCATCCATCGCGATTCTCTTGATTAATCCGAGTCTTCCGGCGCCCTTCATGTAGATGCGCTTGGGCAACCACAAGCCGTCGGCGACCGGGGTTTGCTCGAAGACCAAACTGGCGCCCGGATTCAAGCGCGCCAGAAACAGCCCGAACGCGATCGTCTCGGTAGTCTCCGCTTCCAGCCGGACCCATTCGTAGCTCGACTGATCCACCCAGAGCTTTCCGCGTATCTTCACTAGCGCCTTGGCATCGCGGTCCGGGGCGCGATAGCCGGCTTTAGGCGTTCCCGAGATGACCCACGCGGCATGGCCATCCATCTGCTCCTCTCCATCGATGTGGAAATCGTAGGCGTCTGGGATCTGGCGCAGGAACTCGCGCTCCTTCCTGCGCCTCGCTTCGTAGTCCGACAGCCGGCGCCGCTTCTCTTCCGGAGTTTCGTGCGCCAGCTTCGCAACGCTCTTATCCAGCTTGTCCTGTTGCTTCTTTTGTTCGGCGGCCGGGAGCGGGCGGCCGTCGCGCTCATAGATGCGCCGGTATGGCTCGCCATCCAGCATCACAGTCTCCCAGGCGCTCTCTTCTGTGGATTTTAGTTTGCCGCCCGCGTCGAAGTGCCGCTCCGTGGAACGCGCCATCCAAGTGTAGTCTTTCATGCGCTGCCAGTTCGCCTGATCCAGTTCCACCGACTTGCGGACGATTTCGCGGGCATCCTGCGCGGCCAGTCCGTTAGCCAGAGCGACGGCAGCCACAACTAATTCGATCGGTCGCAAGGCTAGTGAGTCAGATCGTAGACGAAATAGTCTACGGCGATGCGGTACGCCAGCGACGCCCACTTCTCGTAGTAACGGGCATCGTCGGACCATTCCCACGCGTCGCCCAAGTCCATGTTGTGGCAGATGGCCACCATCACGCGGCCCTTGTCGTCGTATATCGCGCGCCAACGGGGTTGGTATCCGTCCTGCTCGTACGTCTTCCCGCTGTCAAAGTACTGGGCGCCCGGCACCTGAAACCGTTCGTCCAGGTCGTAGACGGTGTGGAAGATCGGATCGCTGTTGGGGATCTCCACTATCGGCCGGTCCGGAAAGACTTTGCGCATGCTGTCCACGAAGACATTCCACTCTTTGGTGCCGTGGAAATCGTCCACCATCAGGAACCCGCCGCGCAGCAGAAACTCTCGAAGCTGGGCGGCTTGGTCTTCCGGCAACCGCCAGTGGCCGACTTCCACCGCGTACAGCGTAGGCCAGTTATTGACCTCCCCGGTGCCGTCCAGGCTCACCACCTGCTCCACGGAGCGCGTCTCGATGCGTGTCAGCCGCCGTATGCCCGCCATCAGATGGCGGTCCGACCGCGGGTAGTCCATCGTCCAGTAGCCCGGGAACGGCTTGCCGTCGCGCATGCGCAGATCGACGAACGGATAGCCATAGACGTCCGGATATCTCAGCCGTGCGCGGGTCCACTCGGTTTTCTGATTCCAATCCGTGGGGACTTCGAAGTTCTCGTACTCGAGTGCGGGATAGTCTTTCCAGGGCGCCTGTGCCAGCAGGAAGCTCCACGCGGCCAATCCCAGAAAACCAACGACAAGGGCAGTGCGGAGACGCATAAGCGGCTGCGATTTGAGGATAGCACAGCGGAATACCGGCGCGTCGGCCGCCAGACCGCGTCGTGTGCGGGCGATTGAACGCTGGGTGTTTTCCCGATTCGCTTTCGTTATCCCGTTTTCGTTAACCGATTTAGGCGTCGCTTTAGCCGTGCCGGTAGTGTAGTGTTGCGTATAGCGATTGGGCTACTGGAGGCCGCATGCCGGAATTGAAGAAACTATGGCGCAATGAAGAAGGCCAGGATCTCACTGAGTACGTGCTGTTGCTGGCTTTTGTCGCGTTGACAACCGCGGCTCTGGTCAGCGGGCCGATGGTTAGCGTCAATCAGATCTGCCCGCAGCGGTGCGCTATCCTCGGGGTGCATCCCATGCCGTATTTGCCTTCGGCCGCCACCAAGCTGCCGAAGAGATTGGGCTAGATTTCGGCTCCATCGAGTTCGTCCCTTACCACAATTTTCGGAACGAATTCTAACCTGATGTTCTTCGAGAAGAAGATCGAGCTTAGGGGATGCCTTTTCAGGATTAACTGCTTGAACAGGCATATGATCTCGCGCACAAAGAACCGGAAAGTCCAACGCGGGCCGGCTTTCGACGCGCCGTATCGACGGCATACGTCCGATGCCACCTCTTGATAAATGAAACCGTCGGCAAGACAGCCGCTCCACCAACTCCTCCATCCACCAGATCGAGACCGTGCGCGACCGGTTCGCTGGGGCTGACGCGGCTGGTGTCCGCATCGATTCACGGCGTTCGGCGGCTGGATCCCGCGGCGTTCGGCACGGTATCGGCGCAGATACCAAGCTGGAACTGTCGTGTGCCGCCA
>JBEKTJ010000013.1:0-60035 GCA_049516155.1 Bryobacteraceae bacterium | reverse complement strand
AGGCCTGTTACAACAGCTCCTATTGGCGCAACGGTCCCGTCTTAAACAATGCCATCAGCGGCGTCGATCAAGCCCTCTGGGATATCAAGGGACGCCAGGCCGGCATGCCCGTCTATCAGCTTCTCGGAGGCAAATGCCGCGAGGCCGCAGCCTGCTACACACACGCCGCCGGCGCCGAGATCCAGCAGACCATCGACCAAGCCCGCCAGTTCATGGAGCAAGGGTTCCGCCACGTGCGCGTTCAGGTGGGCGTGCCCGGCATGGCGGGCTATGGCGCCGCCTCCGCCGGCACTACCTTCGAGCCCGCTTATTACATCCGCCGTGCGCTGAAGCTGTTCGAAGAATGCCGCAAGCAGCTTGGCGACGAGGTCGAGCTGCTGCACGACGTGCACGAGCGCGTCTCGCCCAACCAAGCCGTCCAATTCCTGAAGGATGCCGAGCGCTTCAAGATGTTCTTCATGGAAGACCCGCTCTCGCCCGAAGACATCGCTTACTTCCAACAGATCCGCAGCCAGTGCGCCACGCCCATCGCCATGGGCGAGCTCTTCAACAGCCCGCACGAGTGGACGCCGCTGATCACCGGACGCCTGATCGACTACATCCGCATCCATGTGACCCAGGCCGGGGGCCTGACGCCCGTGCGCAAGATTGCGGCCATGGCCGAGATCCACGGCGTCAGGACCGCCTGGCACGGCCCCGGCGATGTCTCGCCCATCGGACACGCCGCGAACGTGACGCTCGACGTGGTTTGCTACAACTTCGGCATCCAGGAATACTCGCCCTTCAACGACCGCTTGCAGGAGGTCTTCCGCGGCTGTCCAGTGATGAAGAATGGCTATCTCTACGCCAACGACGCTCCCGGCTGGGGCATTGAGGTGGACGAGATGCTGGCGGCCAAGTATCCTTACGGCAGCTTTGAATCGGACGAACGGAAGAGGCTCGATGGCGGCTGGGGCGAAGTGCGGCGGAGGGATGGGACACTGATTAAACAGTAGATCGGCAGCTTGCCCGTGGTAGCTTGAAGATATGAAGCTCACGATCGAGTTGGATCGGGAAACCGATGGCCGCTGGATTGCCGAGGTTCCGGAGTTGAACATCCTGCTTTATGGAGATTCGCGGCAGGATGCCATCGCTCGAGCGGAATCTGCGGCACGCGAAATCGTGCTTGATCGAATTGCGCACGGCGAATTGCCACCCGATTCGGCGAAGACCGACTTTCAAGTCGCTGCATGAGCTCGTGGCCGTCGTCGAAAGCGCGCCGCGTATTCGCTGCCCTTCAACGCATTGGCTGGCGTCATGCCAGGACCGTAGGCTCCCATCGAATCATGAAGAAAGAGGGTTGGGCGGATTTTCCATTCTCGTTCCACGATTCTGAGGAAGTTGGTCCTGCGATTCTGGCCAAGGTTGCCAAAAAGACCGGCCTCAAGCCGGAGGACCTGTAACGCCACGCCCCGGCGATCTCTTCAACGTCCCAGAGCGGGCACCAACGTCCGTCCTGGTGCGCCGTGCATGCTATCCTGAGTACAGACCCAACGGAGAGATGGCCGAGTGGTTGAAGGCGCACGCTTGGAAAGCGTGTATAGGGGAAACTCTATCCAGGGTTCGAATCCCTGTCTCTCCGCCAGCTTAGAATCAATCACTTACAGCGATCCAACCAGAACGGTGGGCAATGGTGGGCAATCAATGTTACAATGAGGTCCAGGTTTTATGCCCCTCAACCTCTATCGCAGGCACTTCCGCACGCCTGGAAAATGCCTCGGCGGCTTCGACCCGGACTTCCGAAATTACGAAACCGATGAGTTGCGGCGCGGCTGGAAAAAGTGTCGCTGCCCGATCTATGCCGATGGCACCCTGGGCGGACAATTCAAGCGGAAGAATACCAAGCAGACCTCCTGGCCCGACGCCAAGGCTGTAGCGAGCGCCTGGGAAGCCGCAGGCCGCTGGCAGGACGATGATACAGCTCCACCGGCGCCGTCCCAGCTCTCTCCGGAACCAGTCGCGCCCACCCCAGAAGGCGTAACTATCGAACGCGCCGCGGCGGCATTCCTGGGTGAGCACGCCGAATCCTCCGCCTGGAACACTCAGCGGAATTACGGCTTCCTGATGAAGAAGTTCAAGGCGTACTCGTCCGAGAAGGGATACGTCATGCTTGACCAGTGGGGGCCAATCGACGTGCGGGAGTTCCGCCAATCATGGCAGGTGAGTCCGGTCACCGCCGCGAAGAACATGAGCACCGTGAAGGCGTTCTTCGAATTCGCGGTGAGCAACGAATGGATCGTCCGCAACCCCGCGCGGTTGGTGAAAAATCCACGCGGGCGCGCGGGCGCCGATTCACGTTCCAAGGAACGGCTCCCGTTCAGCGATGAAGAGCTGAAGCGGATGTTTGAGGCGTGCGATACGCAGTATGGTAAGCGCCCGGTCCGCTGGTCACGGAAAGTTCATCATCGGCCGGCGGAGCCGGGCGTGACGGTGAACTACAAGTACAAGTGGACGGGGCAGGATCTCGCCGATTTCATATCGGTCTCGGTTTATACCGGTCTGCGCATCTCGGACGTATGCACGTTCGATATCGACCGGCTGCGACCAACCGGCGAGTGCCACATTCGGACCACCAAGAACGGCCGGAAGGTCTTCACATGGGTGCCCGAGTGGTTGCAGCAGCGGATGCGCGCCCGCGCAGCGCAATACGGTCCGCTCATTTTCGGAGAGCACTCGACGAGAGACATGAATGTCGTCACGGACGTTTGGCGGCGAAAGCTGAAACGGCTCTGGAAACTTTGCGGCCCTTGGCCGGAGAAACCGACACCGCATCGGTTCCGTCACACATTCGCGCGAATTCTCCTGCAGCGGCCCAGCGTGACCGTACGCGATGTTGCCGAGCTGCTCGGCGATACCGAGGACATGGTTCGTCGCCATTACGCCGCCTGGGTCACCGAGCGGCAGGAGCGCTTGACTACCGTGCTCAAAGAAGCGTTCGCCGAGAAGCCGACTCCGAAGTTGGTTGTCATCCCTACCAAGAAGTGAGATTCGAGCTTCACTTGACGTTCGGTGTTTTCACTGAAATAATGGTTTTCAACGAATGCTGAAAAGCGTAACTGAGGTGAAAGGCGCCGGGATTGAGGTCGGCGCCAAACGCGTCCTCGCGGAAACACTCCGAGACGTACCCTTTTTCAAGGATTTGCATTTCAGACACAACGTACAAGTCGGACGGACGGAAATCGATCTCCTGGCGACGCTTCGCGTTCGCGAAAGGCGTCAACGGCTCGTCTGCGAGGTGAAGGCCATTGGTCAGCCGAGATTGGCCCGGGAGTCCTGCCTACGGCTCCTGCACTTGGTGGAAGGTAGCGATGACTACCCGGTGTTCATCGCGCCTTATGTATCGCCTGGGGCCAGCGCTATCTGCATCGAGATGGGAGTCGGATTCATCGACTTAGCTGGCAACTGTCGCCTTACCTTCGATGGAGTCTACATCCAGCGCTCTGCGTATCGGAATCCGGCGGTGATGCGACGGGACCTCCGTTCACTTTACTCCCCTAAGGCAGAGCGGGTGTTACGAGTTTTGGTGACCGGTGGTCCGCGCCGATGGAAAACGCAGGAGTTGGCCAACGAAACACGAGTAAGCCTGGGGCAGATCGCAAACGTCAAGAAGTTGCTCGCGGATCGCGAGTGGATTGATTCGGATGATAGTGGCTTTGGATTGCGCTCGTTTGATCGCGCCGTAATGCCACTGACTAAAGAATGGAGTGAGACCTACCGGCTGAGCCGGAGCGCATCGGCAGATTTCTACTCGATGAAGCCGGTCCCGGAAACAGAGTCGATGTTGGTTGTGAACGCCAACGAGCTTAGGGGCGACCTGGCATTCACGGCCTTCTCCGGCGCCGCTCGACTTCAACCGGTCGTCCGCTACCAAAGGGTAGCGGCGTACTACGGCGGCGATCCTGAACAACTGGCTGAACGCGCCGGCCTGAAACGGGTCAACAGCGGCGCGAATGTGACGCTACTCTCGCCATACGACGAAGGCGTCCTGTATGGCGTCCGGCAGATCGATCAGGCACCCATCGTCTCGCCTGTGCAGCTCTATTTGGACCTGCGCCAAACGAAGGGACGCGGCGAGGAGGCCGCCAAAGCAATTCTCGACGAGGTGATCGCTCCCCAATGGCGTTGACGTTCCGTGATTATTCCGAAGATCAGGTTTCCGCCGCCAAGTCGGTTCTTTTGGAGCTCGTACGCCTCCTCGGCGATTACCGCGATGACATCGTGGTCGTCGGCGGCTGGGTTCCAGAACTTATCCTTCCTGCGTATCCGAACCGACATGTAGGCACCATCGATGTTGATCTGGCGCTAAACCACACAAGCCTGCAGGAAGCGGGATACGAAACGATCCGACGGCTGCTGCTGAAGCGTGGATATGAGCCCCACGAGCAGCAACCGTTCATATTCTTTCGGACCATGTCCATCGAGGGAAAGCCGATCAGAGTCGAAGTGGACTTCTTGGCCGGCGAGTACGGCGGAACCGGAAGGAGCCATCGCACTCAGAGGATCCTGGACACGAGAGCGAGGAAGGCCCGCGGTTGTGATCTTGCATTCGAAATGCACACGCAGGTCAGGGTTGAAGGAGCCCTTCCGGAGGGAGGTAGAGATTCCGCAACTGTTCTCGTAGCATCGATCGTTCCCTTTCTGGTGATGAAGGGCATGGCCCTGCACGAACGGCTCAAAGAGAAGGATGCATGGGATATCTACTTCGCGATGACGAACTATCCGGGCGGCGTTGATGCGCTTGTCGCCGAAACCCTGCCCCACGTGGGTGATAGTCTCGTGCGCGAAGGGCTTGAGAAGATTGGTGAGAAATTCGCTTCCCCTGAACACGCCGGTCCAACGTTCGTCGCGGACTTCGAAGACGTTCACGATCCCGACCAGCGACCTCTGTTGATGCGGGACGCCTTCGAACGCATCAATTACTTTCTTCGAAAGCTTGGCTTCAGGTCGGGCGGTAGTGCGTGAATTTGCTAGGCTCGTCAACGAAAGTGGACCCCAAAGTCAAGACCATTTCTTGCCAGTGCCACGTCCGCATGATTTCAATCGCTCAAATCTCGGCATCCCGCGCACATTCTTCATAACCGCGAGATTCTGCCCCGCCATGGAAAGAAGAGGGTTTGCGCTTGCGCGGGACGATGCGGGTGACGCGCCGCGGGCCTAGTAGCCTAACAGCCCTACCGTGCGGTACGAAATGAAAGATGCTCCCCACTGCGAAGTGTCGGATCGATATCAACCGCACGTCCCACGAGAATCCGATTGTCGTCTGTCCGGATCATGAATGCATCCCCGTCGCGGCCGACCAGTTTGCCGCTATATTCTTCGCCCGGCGCTGTGGTCGCGATATACATCTCGTTCCAATTGATCTTTTCGTGGGAAAGGAAAGCAATCGCCCGCCGCAATGGTTGAATGCGGCTGGCGTCGGTGATCTCCTCAAACATCCGTTTCATGATGCCGGGCCTTCCGTGATTCGCAGCGATGCTCGCCTGAACCATTCGTTCTCGGCTGACCACATCGAAATGGACATCGTGGCCAGCGTGCTGCGCAACCGCGGCGACGAACAACCTCTGAGTTCTTCCGTTTCCTTCCCGGAATGGATGTAGTGCATTGATATCTGCCAGCAACCATGCAGCCTGGCGCGCAAACTCAACTCGGGCGAGCCCGCGGAAGAGATTTGCCCGGTCTAGCGAGTCAAAGATCCGCTCCGCTTCGTGTTCGAGCAGATGCGGCGGCGTAAACCAAGTCGGCGGCTGCCCAACGTATTCCGCTTTTCCCAACATAGTTGTGCGAAATTGCCCTGCCCAGGTGAACACGTCTTGAAAGACGCGTTTATGAAGGGCCTTTATGTGGGCCGCGTCGAAAGCTCCCTGAATTGGGTTTTGCAGGATCTCGTAGATGCGGGCAGCGGTATTGATGCTCTCGAAAGCGGCTAATTGCCCAGCTTCACGAAGGCCGGGAACGTTCTTAAGAACGTCCGTTCCGGGATACAGATAGGGGTCCGAACCGTCGCTCATTCAGTTCGTCTATTGCGGCGCGGAATTCCTCCAAGCCGATCTCGCCATCCACATGCCGTTGAAAGATGCGTCGCGATTCGTCGTCCAAATGCAGATTCTCGATTCGAAGATTCGCAATGGTGTCGCCGAGCGCTCGCTCCCGTCTTGCACGCTCTTTCTCACCGATTGAGATCATCGTCGCCACGGCTTCAAACCCTTCTGCTTCAATCATTTTAGCACAACCTCTTCTCCGCGTAGACTCGGTTGGTGTCGACCAAAAGTCCACTATGTCGCGCCCGCAAAGCCGTCGACATTCTATGCCGCTGGATTGAACAATCTCGTGTGCACGCGCCGGGCAACCGACTCTGGAATACTGTATCGCGTCATTGCCTTGCTTCGCCCCATACGGATTCTCACGACTCCAGGCTCGTTCTTCACCAGCAAGCGGACGGTTTCCCGCCCGAGTTTCCATTGCCGGGCCAGTTCGCCGATGCTGTAGTGCGGCTCGAAGGTTGTGTCGAGAATTGGAACCGACAGGGCACTTCGACCGGGGTATCCGCTCATAACAGGCATCCCGAACCCGCAGCGGGTCCGTCTGGATTCATTATGCCATCTATCTTGTGTCGATGCAATATATTTTGTACACGTTCATACTAAAACAGTTGTATATCGTACTTGAGTGTGGTAATATGCTGATTTAATGGAGCGAAAACCGCAACAGCAGACTCTGTCCATCCGAATCTCCGATACCCTCCGCGAGTTCCTGGAGCGATCCAAGCAGGTTCTTTCGAGTGGACGGGGAGAGTCTGTTTCTACGTCGGACGTCGCCAAGATTCTCCTGGAATCGGCCAAGGACGACCAGTTAGACTCTCGACTCGAAGTCGCCGACCTTCAGCAATCGCCCACCGAATCGCTGTGGGCCATGCGCAAGAAGTGGGAGGCCAAGCAAGCCCTATCACGCGCGGAGTGGATCTTCTCGGGACAATACATCCAGATCGCCAGCGAGGCGATCACGGAGAATCCCGCCATGCCAGGGCCGCAATCGTTCATCGTGCTGCTCCAGGCGCTACTCGCCGTCCGCAGTCTCCGCACACACCAGGACGATGGGCTGGACCTCTACTATCTCGAAAATCTGGGCATGCCGGAGGGCGCGGCCTCGAATGAAGGCCAGCTTAGTCCCGACGTTGTTCCCCGGGTGGTGGAACGTCTGATCGAGCGACTGCGTGAGGCATCCAACACGCCGAAGCCGGTGTTCGCCGGACGGAACTTCTTGGCAGCGATTCGCGATGAGACCCTGCCCGACACTGTGGCCCTCAGCCGTGTTCTCGAACCCCACACAGCCGCATTGTTTCGGCTTGCCGCGCGCGGCCACTGGATTCGCGAGCGCCGGCCAGTACGCTTCCGGCAGGACAGGGAGTACGTATCGGACTACTTTCCCCCGGTCGAGGCCGCTGGATTTCGCTTGACGTTCTCAGTGGGCTCGGAGGGCGAACTCTATATGCTGCTCAGCATGGACGCGAAAGACGTCGCGTATCCACTGGGACCTTATCCGCAAATTCAAGAGTTTGCCACCATGCTTCGACAGATCCAATCAGTCGGCACCTGGAACGGCATCCACTTCTTCGGTACCGCGGAACCAACCGTGTCGGATCGGCCCGCGCGATTTCAGTTTCGGCGCCGCAATGACGGCGTGGCTTTTGGGTTTTCTCTCAACGAATGGCAGACCTTGATCGGCTTGTTTACGACAGCACTGACCTCGCCCAAGCTGCAGGCGATCCTGGCAGAGCTTTCCCTGGTCTACGGCGAGCTATAGAGATGCCCGTGCGAGGTTCAGATGGATAGGAGTTGAATGTATGATTACAGCGAAACGAAGCGGCGTTGAACCAGCGGGCGACGCGGCCGCGGCGTTAATGGCAGAGAAGCGCGTCATTCTGTCCATGGGTGGCAAGGGTGGCGTCGGGAAAACTAGTGTCATGACGGGTCTCGCCGAATGGTTCGACGCCAACCAGATTCCGGCAAAACTGCTGGACCTCGACACCGAGAACAAGGCGCGCGGATCGCTGACGCACTTCTTCGGCGGGAGCGTACCGAAAGTGAATATCCATACGCCGGCAGGACTTGATTCGTTTGTCGATCAACTTGCCGACGGCCCGCCGGTGATCCTGGCGGACATGGGCGCCGGTTCTGGGCAGGTCACGTACGACTGGTTCGACAAGATGTACCCCGATGTCAGCGACGCCGGAATTGTCTTCACGGCGATTGGCGTGGTGACGTCCGATCCGGCGAGCGTCGAGAGCGTGCTCGCCTGGGCCGCCCGACTGCAAAGGCGCACTGCGTACCTGATCGTCGAGAACGCGATCTCCGTGCACACCGACTATACCTATTGGCGCGAGAGCGAACAGGCGCAGCATTTCCAGAAGATGTTCGCGCCGGCCGTCATTTGCATGGACTATCGGTTGCCCGATCTCGAAAATGCCGTGCGCAACTATGGCGTGACACTCGGGCAAGTGGCGGCGAGAGAAACGACGGCGCCGGAACTGCAAAAAGCGTCGCTGGTGATGCGGGCGCAAAGTTACCGGCGTCGCATGTTTGCCGAGTTCGACAGAGTGAAGGACTTGCTCTTGCCATGATTGAACCCGACCCACCTGACAGCACCCTTTCGGACCTCATCGATTCCACCGCCGAACTACTGCCCGTCGAAATGCGCGTCGGCTACTATCGCGAGATGCAGCATCTGCACTCGCTTCCAGAGAATGACGAGATGCTCCGGATCTTGAAGATAACGATTTACAACAATCGGATCGCGCTGGGTGTGCCGGAACGCCTGGCGGCGGAGCGAGAGAAACTGGGTCGCGTTCTTCGCGACAGCATCGAGGCCTCGCAGCAAGTGCACCAGCGCCTAGACCGCCTATCTGACGAATTGGTTGGCAGGGTTTCGGCGGAGGCCATTGCCAACAAGTTGTACGAGAGTCTGCGGCAACAATTCGTGAAATCGGCGATTCCGCAGACCGGTCAGGCACTGGCAGTAGTGGCCGGAAACATCAAGGGAGCAGTGATCGCCTTGGACCAGACCACTCCCAAAATTGTAGCGTCGCACAAGCATGCGGCACTCGAAGCGCAGGACGCAATTCGCGAAATGAAATCCGCAATTTCCGAAGTCACTGCAACCGCTCGGCATGCGACGGCGGAGCTGTCCAGCACGTTCCTGCACGAGTACCGCTGGGCACTCGGGGTGTTGCTTGCGTTGGCCCTCGCCCTGGGATTATTGTTCGGCATCTTCTTTGAACGCGCGGGGTATTTGTCTGTGTTCGAACCAACTCACGAAACAGCGCCCGCGCCGAGCCCGAGGACGACACCGTAGGACACCCCGTGCTCACGATCCGCGCCATGTCGGACGGAAAAGGATACGCAGCCCGTTATCTGGCACAGAGCGACTACTACGCCGAAGGCGAGCGCGTGGTAGGGCATTGGAACGGTCGCGGCGCGGAACTGCTGGGACTGCGCGGCCCCGTGCAAAGTGAAGACTTCGAAGCTGTCCGTCAAGGGATCGACCCGGCAACGGGCAACTTCCTCCGGCAGCGCCACAGCGCCGACCGCGTCAACGCGGAAGGGACGACCCTCGCCCAGGGCCGCCATCTTTACGACTTCACGTTCTCCGCACCCAAGTCGGTCTCGATCATGGCGATGTTGGGTGGCGACCAACGGCTACTTGCGGCACACGAGAAGGCGGTCGCGGAGGCCGTCGAAGAACTCGAAAGCTGCGCGGCAAGCCGCGTCCGGCAGAATTGGGCCAATGGGGATCGCACGACTGGAAATCTCGTCTTGGCGATCTATCGTCACGACACCAGCCGGGAACTCGATCCCCAAATTCACACGCATGCGGTCGCCGCCAATTTGACCTACGACGGCACCGAAGGCCGCTGGAAGGCGCTACAGGCCTCCGGCATCTACGAAAGGCGGGCCTACTTGACCGAGGTTTATCGTAATTCGCTGGCCCGCGAAGTGCGGTCGCTCGGTTACTATGTCGAAAACAGGCGGGACGCCAAGGGACGCGATTGCGGATTTGAGATCCGGGGCATCTCCGACGGACTGTTAACGAAGTACAGCCAACGCAGCCGGCAGCGTGAGCAGGCGGTCCGGGAATTCGTGCAGCGGCATGGACGCCCGCCGACTGACAACGAAGTGGCGGTGCTGGTGCGTGAGTCCCGCGCGGACAAACTGATCGAGATTTCAACCCAGGAAGTTTGCGCACGCCAGCGGGCGCGTCTGACTCCGGAAGAAGCCGGCCAACTGGTGGAGCTGCAGCAGCGAAGCCGCGCGTGTCCCGTGACCCTGGCGCCGCCGGAGCCGTCGCTTCGGCACGCGCAGGCGCACGTATTCGAGCGCGTATCGGTGGCGCGCGAGCACGAGGTGCTGACCGAGGCTCTCCGCCATGGCCGCGGCCAAATCAGCCAAGCTGAGCTCAAAGGCGTTCTCGCCTTGCAGGAGTCGTCCGGGGCGATCTTGCGAGACGGAGATGAGATCGCCACCGCGGAGAGCTTGCAGCGCGAACGGGAGATGATCATTTGGGTAAATCACGGCATTGGTGGTCATGAGCCCTTCGGAGGTAACAACCAGTTCGTGGCGTCCGATCGGTTGCGGCCCGAGCAAAAGCGGGCGGTGGCGTTCGTCCTCAATTCGCGCGATCAGGCCGTGAATATACGTGGAGCGGCCGGCACCGGCAAGACGGCCACCCTGCAGGAGCTCCGCCGGGGACTGACAGAGGCGAGCCACGAGGTGATGGCAATCGCGCCGACAATGAGTGCGGTCGAGGAACTGCAAAAGGTTGGCTTCGCGGACGCGATCACGGTAGCGCGGCTGCTCCAGGACCAGCGGATGCAACCAGAAATGCGGGGCAAGGTTTTGATTCTCGACGAAGCTGGGATGGTCTCGGGACGGCAAATGTGGGAGTTGCTGCGGTTGGTCGCGCTGCACTCGGCGCGGCTTGTATTCAGCGGCGACACGAAGCAGATCCAGAGCGTCCAGGCGGGGGATGCCTTGCGCGTGCTGGAGCGGGAATCGCGGCTGAAGAGCGTTGCGCTAACACAGGTGCAGCGGCAAACGAAAAAGGACTACCGAGAGGCGATCCAGGAGTTGCGCCGGAATCCGGAGCGCGGCTTCGCGAAGTTGGACGCGATCGGCGCCGTCCGTGAGATCGAGTGGCGAGATCGTGCGGAAGCCGTGGCACGAGCCTTTGGAGAGGCACCAAGCCGGGGCGGCCTGGTGGTCTGTGGCACTCACGACGAGATCGAGCGCGTGACCGAAGCGATCCGGACAATACGAAAGAAGAAGGGCGAGATGGGGAAGGGCGTCCCCTTGACGCGGCAAGTCTCCTTGAATTGGACCACGGCCCAGAAGAGCGACGTGAAGAGCTTTCGAGCGGGCCAGATGTTGGGCTTCCACCGCGCGGTCAAGGGAATCGCGAAGAATGAAGTAATGGAGGTGGTGCGGGTCGAAGACGAGCAGATCGTCGTTCACACTCCCTCTGGCGCAGAGCGGACGATCACCACCAAGCACGCCAAGAGCTTTGACGTGCTGGAACGGCACGCGATCGAGATCGCCGCTGGCGACCGGCTACTCCTAATGGCCAACCGTCGTGATCCTGGTTTCCGCGCCACGAACGGCGAGATCGTGACCGTCGCACAGGTTGATGCAGCCGGGCTGATTCGGCTGGAAGATGGACGGAAGTTGCCGGCGAACTACCGGCAATTCGCGCACGGTTACGCCGTTACGGCTCATCGGAGTCAGGGAAAGTCTGTCGACTCCGTCATCATTTCGGGCGATGGAATGCAGAAGGAACTGTTCTACGTGGCGGCTTCACGCGGGCGGCAGAGCGTCATCGTGATTACCAGCGACAAGGGTCGGCTGCGCGAAACCGTAGCCCACTCAACGGCGCGGAAGTCGGCCTCTGAGTTGGCTCGAAGGGCCCGGCCTGGGTTGCTGGCGGGAGAACAGCGGGGCTTGGCGGCAGCAAGCGCGCTGGTGCGCCGCGCGGCGCAGTTTGTCGCGTCGTTCCCCAAACGAGTGTGGCAGGAGCCGAGAATGGAGAAAACGCATGAACGCGGTCTCAGCCGATAGCCGGAAGGGCTGGAGCGTCAACATGGAGGATCGGTCGGCCGCTTTGGAGATCACTTTGTTGAAGCGGACGTACGTTCTGCCCTGGAACCAGTTTTTGTACGCGGAAGGCGGCGATGATGAAGTGCGCGCGGTGTTTGCCACGCACGATGTGATCATCAAAGGCGTAGGCCTGATGGCATTGTTGGCGGACTTGGCCGCTCAAAACGTAACCGTCGTCCAAGAACCGTCACGGCCCGATCGCTTCCAAACCGGCGCGGATCGGTTGATCCGTGAGGTCATTGTCCAGAAGGTCGAGGCGGGCTAAGGCTGGCTGAAGTAAACTGGAGGTGGAGTCTCGATCCCATGATGCCGACCAGCGAATACGTGGAAGTTCGGAACGCCGGATACTACGTCGCCGGAACCCGCATTGGACTTGACGTGGTCACGTGCGATTTTCGGAATGGGCGGTCGGCGGAAGCGATCTTCAAGGCCTACCCATCGATCGGTTCGCTGGCGAAGGTTTACGGCGCGATCACGTTTATCCTGGAGCACCCCAAAGAAGTCGAGGCTTATTTGAAGGACCAGGATCGGATTTTTGAGGAGTTCAAGGCCCAACATCCGATGCCTGCGGATCTGGTCGAGCGATTTGAGCGGGCCAAGAGCGAAAGGTCCGCCAAACTCGCTTGAGAATTCGTTTTCGGGCGGACGCGAATATCGACCCGGACATCGGGAGGGGCTTGCTACGCAGAGAGCCGGCCATCGACTTTCGAGGGGCGGCCGGTGTGATCCCAGACGGCACTTCCGACCCCAATAGTTCTGCACGGCGCCGCCGACGCTGGGCGCGTACTGGTTACGGGGGACCTCCGGACGATGCGAGTTCATTTCCAAGATTTCATCGCCCGCCGCGATTCTCCGGGTATGCTGCTCCCTTCCACGCGTTCCATTGGCGCGGCGATTGAAGGACCGCTGATCGTTTGGCTGAATTGGACGCCGGAAGATCTGCGCAATCAGGTGTGGTGGCTTCCGTAGGGTTTGGGGCAGATGTTTGCCGAGGCAGGAGCAACGATGAAGTAAGAGAGACACCATCCCTAAGCCTGCGGCTTAGGGTCGCGCGTGCCCGCGCGTGGGGTCAATTGTTCGGCAAATGTTCGGTGTTTGTCCGGTGTCTGTTCGGACTTCGTTCGGGCTATACTTAAATCAGCATTTGCCCGACGAGGAGTCACCCATGGGCGGCCAGTTTCAAGATATCCTCGACAGCCTGCCTGAGAAACCCGCGCGCTCGCGCTTGGAGCCATACCGCGAATTGATCGATGAGCTGCGTCGGCGCGGTCGAACATTTCGAGAGATAGCTCGCATACTCGCGGAAAAATGCCACGTGGAAACGGGAGCCAGCACGATCCACGATTTCGTCCGGATTGGGTCGCGAAAAGAGCAACGGTCTCCCAGACGATCTTCTCCGAATACGACCAAATTGACGGCGACCATCGGTCAGAGATTTGAAACTCCGCCGCCCGCAGCCAGCGCCGTCGCTGCGGCGGAGGAAGTCCGGCGAAAGATCGCGGCGCTGAAAGCTCGGAAGTCCCTGATCGAACCGACGCCGGAGGGCTTCCAATTTGATCCAAATGAGCCGCTTCGCCTGAAGAAGCCCTGCAAGGAATGAGCCAACAGCAGCAATCCTCGGCGCGTCGCTAGGTGCGACCTCGAACACGCCCGCGGCTTTCCCTGCCACCCCGTGCGAGCGACTGCAGCCAGTCAAGAGTTCTCGGGCGCGGCGGCCGGTGCCGACTCGGGAAGGCTGACCACGAGACTGTCTGCGCAGCCTGCACGTCAGAGCGATTCCGTCCCTGGCCACGACATTTTCAGTAACTTACAGACCTTCCAAAAACAGTTTCATTCCGTTTCATGCCAAAACACTTTGGTCCGCTGAAACTCGCATCTCGGATGAAACTTGGCATCAGGATCGTTCTGAAGTGCTCTCGATTCCGCTTCAACTCGGGCTCTTGCCAGGAAGCCCGGAGCGCTACCTTGATCACGGTAGCGGCTTGGCGTTCGAGCGCCGAAGGCCACCACTCCTTTCAAAAACACTCACAGCCGTTTCCAGGCGCAGACCGCCGAAACTGCCTGCGCTCTCCATGCGCGCTGGGGATATGTGATTATGAGCTGCAGGTATGCGCTGCCATAGGGTTGAATTACAAATGACGCGTTCGTGCCGGAATTACCGGCGGCGCCAGTTTTCCCCAGGCCCAGCCTAGCCACGGCTTCTATTACGGCGAAGTCCAGCATAATGGGTGCGCCGACCCGGACGATCTGGCCGACGAAGTTCTTCAGCCGGGTCCTTCGCCGTAATACCGAGGACGGCGACTTTTATTCGGGCTTGAGCGCCTATTTGATACGGCATTGCCTCGCGGCGAACTGGCCGATGTGCATCGCCAAGCTGATCGAGGACAAGGCCAACGCCTCGGCCGTCATCCAGATGCTGAGCGGCAGGATCCCTGGCCTCCTCACGGTGAATCCCGAGGGCGGCAAGGTGGCGCGCGCGGCGGCCGCCAGCCCGCCATCGAGGCCGGCAACGTCCACCTGCCGCATCCGCAGTAAGCGCCTTGGGTGGACGACTTTATCGAGGAGTCCTCGGCGTTCCCCAACGGCTCCCAGGACGACCATGTCGATGCGATGACGCAGGCACCCATACGTTGGAACCAAGTCCCGAGCCATCAAGTGGTCGAGTATTACGAGCCGGTTCAGATCAGCGGGTCGTCCTCCGCCTGCACGATAAATGAAGGCGGGGTTTGGCAGGTCACGTGAATGTCGCGATTCGGAGCGAAGTTCTTGTCGGCGAGCGTCAGGTAAATCCGGATACCCGCACGTTTCCTGTGCCCGGTTGGGCGAGGCGACAGCGCCGGTCACGTCGTAATACAATCTGGGGATCATGACAATCCGTCGTTTCCTGAGTTCTGCGGACAACAGTGACTTGATGTTCGTTAATGCGAACCTTATCCTGTTCGCAGGCTTGGGGCTCATCATCACAAGCTGGGTCTGGTGGGACAGATGCAGCGTCGCGCTGTTGTGGGCCCTAGCATCTGCAGCTGCTGGATTCATCGTTGGCTTTGTCTTCGGGTTCCCAAGAACAGTGGCTCAGCCGCCGACGCAGGATGCGCCCCCAGCGAACAGTCCTGCGCAGCTTCCGAACGTACCCAGTGGCCTGTATCAGGGGACCCGGGCAGCTCGCTTGTCCGTGAACACTAACCTCGAACAGGTATCAGATTGGATTACAAAGACCATAGTCGCTGTTGGGCTTGTCCAACTTCGGGAGTTGCCCAGCCGCTTCGCACGGGTCGCATCTTATGCTGGGAGAGCCATGGGAAGACCATACACTGGTGCCTCAGCCCAGGAGGCCGCCGCCGCCCTCATTGGCTATTTCGCGGTTCTCGGGTTTCTGGCTGGATATCTTCTAACGAGAATGTTCTTCCAAACCGCTTTTTCGAGGGGAGATCAAGTGCTTGAGCGGGCCGCCGACCTTTTGAACAATAAGCTGTCGGATAACTCTATTGGGGCGCCGGAGAAGACTACGACTGTCTCCGAGCAGGTCAGTGCTGCTGCCGCGCAACTGAAGGATCTGTCGCCTTCGACTGCAATGGGATACGGCATTAGCAGTGCAGCGATTGCTCGCGCAAACCTTGTTTCTGGGGACACCGCACGAGCCGTCGAAGCCTACCGAACCGCAATTGTGCGCGACCCCTGGAATCCGCGCCTTCGGTTTGAATTCGCGCGAGCGCTCCAAAGTGCAGGAGCGTCGGGTTCAGAAGTGATGGCGGCTCTGCGCGACGCGCTCGCCGTGGAGTCGCAGAAAACGGATCCGGATTTGCGTCGCAAGATTTACGAATCGCTGACTTACGTAGCGCTTTACCAACCTGAGCCGGACGGGTTTACTCAGGCTATCTTCTACGGGACTGCGTATACCGCCGAGCCCACCAACCTTCCCAGCTCTGTGATCTGGGTGAACCTTGCTGCTGCCTATGGCCAACAAGCACGTTGGACAAGAACACAGGAGGGCCAGCTAGACCAACTGGTACGGAATCGGGCTCTCGAAGCTGCGCGTGAAGCGATTCGACTCGATCCGGCTGAGAAGGCATTTCTTGCGTCCCTCTTCCAGGCCGATAGGCCGGGCGAAGACGACCTTGCCGTCTTCAAAGACGACGAGGAGTTTCGTCAGTTGCTAGGTTTGCCAAAGTTGAACACGTAATCCATGATGATAGCGAACACGAAAGCTCCAAACTGTTTGAGAGGGTCCCAACGATTGCCGGCAGAGCGACGCCAGGCTGGAAGTGCACGTCGCCGACAGTCTTGTTCCACGAGGTCTTTTTGTTGTTGAGCTCCCGGTGCCCCTTGCGGGAGCCGAGGAATACCATGAACGCCGAGTTTCGAAAAGCCGTCGTGCCTGAGGAGATTAGGAGACGTGTGATTTTCGACAACAAGGCTTTCCACGAGTACCCAGCAGACTGGTTCGACGGAGACGATTGGAAACTTTACGATTCTTGGTGGATGATCATCAACACTGCACCGGGTGGTGCGGGTGGTTGGCCAGGAGCGGGCGGCCAGTCGAGGTTATGGTTCCGTCCACCACCCAGTTGTTGCTGCCTGCGGAATGAAGGCCCTGGTCTCGGACAGAATCCCATCGCCGCTCGCGTCGCCCATCCTCCCGCTGGCGGTCGCGGCGACGGACAACGGGCCGCCGGCGCCGGAACGGGCCCTGCCTCGGGCGGCGCGATGCCAGCCACGCTCGCGGGCTGTACTCTGCGCCGGTCCGAGGCTACGAGGGGGGCTAAGACTTCGGTCTCGTGTCCAAAGACAGCATTGAATGCGGCGAGCCGGACGCGGGGCATTGCAATACGATTCCGTCGCCACCGCCGGTGGGCGCGGCCTGTATCGGCATTTTTCACCATGACGCCATCGAGACGCTGCCCAACGGCTATTCGGCGGCCCTAGACTAGTGGACAGGTGTATAATACTATGGCTCCTGCGGTTGCTCCTGTGCTCCCCGCTGGTGAACGCGGTACAGTGTCCCTGCTTGAAAGGATTCTACGCTTATATGATTGGAGCCAGTCGCCAATGTCTATATTGAAGAAATTCCTGGTGCCATTCGTGGTTTTCATTCCCGCCTGGGGGCAGGATAACGGGATTCACGTTGCGCCGCCAAAGGTGTATGACGCGCGAGCGTTGCAGTTGATGATGGATGAGCTCGCGAACAGTCTGAAGAAAACGAATTTTGTCGATCCGAAGGCGCTGGCGAATGCCCTCGGAAATGTGCAGGGATACAACGCAACGGATTTGAGCCAGCAATTCGCGGCCAATGGCGCGGTGGGGCCGAATGCGGCGGCTGTGTTCGCGGGTACGGCCGGAGGAACGGCTACAACGCCGCCAGCGACGGGTTCAACCACGCCTCCCGTATCAATTACGATATCGCCCACGTTGAACCAGGGGACTGCGGCACCGGCAGCTGCCGCAGCGTCGGGCGCGGGCCCGCAGCCGCCCGCGCTTCCGACGCTGCAAACGGGTCCGACGTATAACCCGAACTTTGGCCCGAGCGGCGGAGATCTGCTGGCCGATGAAGCGAATTTGACGTATCAGCTCTTCAATTTGCGAATGATGCTCGAAAGGGCGCTAAGCGACCGGCTGTATCAGCGCCAGGCACGGAGGCAGGCGGTGCTTGGGTTCGATATCGATGTGGTACCGACCAAGCAGGCGACGGACGCAGCGGCGGCGGTGGATCTAACCGTGCGTTTGAATTGCAACGGTCTTTCGGACTGCGATGCGAACAAGCCGATGTCGGTTGTGGCGCTGATGCCGGAAGAGGGTTCGCACAACACGGCGACACTGAGCCAGAAGGCGACTGGCTTCGGAGGAGCACTGGCGTCCGCGGTATTTTCGGTGGGCTATTCGGTGCAGAAGCGTAATACGGTGTTTTATCTATATCGAGACATGGACACCCTGTCTTTCCAGATCTCGCCGGACAAAAAGGATCCGAATACGCTGCACTTCGGCTGGCAATTCCGACCCGTGTTAGGAAGGCATACCGTCGCGGCAGGGAAGAGGCACCTCCTTGTGGTACTGGCCTTGCCAGGGCCAGACGCGCCTGAAACGGACATCACCAAACCCCAGCCGACGCCCTCTTTGAAGGTGGAGGTGAAGACTTCGTGGCACTTTTACAACGGAAAGCTTCAGGCGACTTCCGATGGTTACTTTCATTGGCGGCCGCTGCATCCGCTGCCTGGCCCGGGGATGGTGGATCCAGCGTACATAGTAGATATCCCGAGCACATCGGTTGGCCAGTTTGATTTGGAGCCCTATATCGCGCGCGTTAGGTGGGTGCCTACGGATTCGGTCAGCGGCGTGGCTATTCTGACTGGAAAGAATTTCTTCCCGGGAACGACCGTGCGTTTCGGAACTAAGACGTATGCGAATACAGCGGACGGATTGGTAATCAAGTCCGATCAGGAGCTGGAGGTCGCGCTTCCTTCCACGGTGGCGGCGCTGGGAGGGGTGCTTAGCGGTCGCTACGGGACGGCCCAGCCAGTGGCGTCAGCGGATGCACCGTCCGAAGGCTTTACAATCGAAAATCTCTCAGCTTCGGCAATCGGCAACTCGCTTTATTATGTCGACGTGACGTTACAAACCCGACCTCATGGAGGCGCGCCGCCGTCGTTTGCTTCGGTACTTGAGAAACTGAATCCTCCCGTGGTGCTGTTGAATGGTGCCCCGGTGAACATTCGGCCTAGCCTGAGCAGTGATGGGAAACCAGAGCGAGCTCACCTGATGTTCACGGCTCCGGCGGAAGCGTTTTCGGCCGCGACCGTGCTGACGGTGACGTTCCCGTTCGCGGGGCCGCAATGGGCAGAAAGCATTCCTTATTACAAAACGACGTTAAATGTGACCCGGCTGGCGGGGCAAAGAAACAGCACGCTGGTTATTTCGGCAAATAATCCCGGCGCCGGATTGTGCGACGGCTGGAGGCTCGAGCTCGATCCCGACAACACTTTTAGTGTCGGCGGGAAAAATCTAACGTGTCTTGAGAAATCGAGCGATACGTTGGCGTTCAATATCGATTCGGACACCTTGAGCAAGTACAAGCGATTTGTCCTGACGAAGGATACGTTTGCTCCTTTCCAAGCGGAAATCCCGAAGTCCGATGCGCCGGCGCCGTCGCCGACCGTCGACAAGCCGGTTTCGGTGAAGCAAAACGACTTGGGGACGGTCACGTTTACAGGGAAGTATTTGGATAAGGTGACGAAGGTCCTGCTCGACAAGACGGAGTTGAAGATCGTTACACAGGCCAAGGATAAGATCGTGATTAGCCTGTCGAAGGAGGTTACCGAAAAGGCTCGGGAGAACGTGCAGTTGCAGTTGCTATCGGACGGGAATGATCCGGTATTGGCGACGGTGACCGTGGTTGGGGTTCCAGAACCGAAAGGAAAATAATTATGGCGACAGAACAATTGACGCGGACGGCGGTCCAGAAGGGGCTCAGCGAGAATCACGAAGCGATGGTGGCGGCAGTGCATCGTGTGTTGAAGAAAGGCGGCGTCGAGGGACTGACGGTGCATTCCATTCGGTTCGATGTCGCGGATGGTTTCGATGGTCCGTGTGATCCGCCTTGCGATGACGGGTTCGAATGCAAGCCGGTGAGCCATGGCAGTGGGGTGCAGTTTGAATGCGTGAAGACTGGGGGTTGATTTATTCCCGTTCACCAGTGGAGCAGATGGGCCAACCCCTTATGCCGGTCTGGTGCGTCAGCCAGCGGGCAACTTTTACGGCACGACGTGCGGTGGCGGCACCGCATTCGTAAGGGGGGGCTTCAAGCTGGATATGACTGGTAAGGAAACCGTGCTGTACAACTTTTCAACCGGATCGGATAGAAATTTCCCTTTTGCGGGTCGGGCGAGGCACGCGAGGTGATGATTTTGGGGGAAAGCGGCTTATTGGCCATCAGTCCCCCGAACTTCCGCCGGTCCCGAGGCAAGCGGCTCGCCATGCGGATGATCCGGGCGGGTTTAATCGTCGTGCGGGGTGTCGAGGTGTGGCTGATCGGTATGGGCCTGGTCCTGATGGGGGTGATCCCCGTGCGAAAATGGTGATGTCGCCGTGGCCCTGATCGCCGTGCAGTGTACCCTCCTGTGGCTGATCGCCGTGCGGATGCCAATGGGCTTCGTCGCTGTGTTCGTCGCCGTGGGGATCGTCTGAGTGAACGTCTTGAAACGGCAATTCGTGATGATCGCCGAACGGGGAATATCCCTATCGGAATCATGTTGAGTCCCGACGCCGACGCCAGAATTCGGATGCAGGCCACCTGCGCTCCAGACCGTAGTAGGCCCGGTGAGCTGACCTGTACTGGGCAAAGGCTTCGAGATGCGCGCGTTCGTAATCGAATACGCGGTTGACGTTCCCTTCAAGCAAGTCCATGATGACCTGAACAGATTCGGATGCCATCTTCATTGCGCTCCACAACCCAAGTCCGGACAGCGGGTCGTAACTCCGCGCGGCGTCGCCGACCGCGAGCCAATTGCGGCGGGTCACCGCATCCCGAACCGACGTGACAGCGGAGAACACGGCGACTGCCGGCGGGACCCGCTCGAGCCGAGCCAGTGTGTGAGGTGCTTTTGCCAGTTGCTCCGCCAGAAAGGAACTGGAGCGGGCACGGCTGGCGGTGTAAATATCCGCGTCCGTTAAGTAGGCCAAGACATACTCACCGCAGGGCACCATGGCGGAGTAGAACCAGCCCTCGTCGACGGCTTCTACCAGTGTGTAGTCCGAGGCGCAACCGCGCGGTGCGGGGCGGCTGAGCCCCACGACAGCGATTAGCCGGTCGAAGGCAATCCGCCGTGGAAATCCGAAGCCGCCAGCCGGAGCCCGCCCACGGGCATCAACGACCAAGCGGCATTTCAGGCCACGAGGGACGCCTTCGCGCCATGCTGATATGCACCAGCCATGATCTTCTTCCGTGCACTCCTCGATTTCATTTTCATAGAAGATGGAGGCTCCTGCACGTGCGGCGGTCTCTACCAGCATCGAGTTGAACTTCGGTCTGTCGATATGCCAGCCACATCCGTGCGGGGAAAAGAGAAAGTCATTGGGCCGCAGCTCCGAGTCGCCCCCGGGCGGAAACAATGCCGGGAGATGGCCGGGGATCCTGCGCCAGGAACCCGTCGAATAGGCCCATATTGGCCAAGAGCCGCGAACACTGCGGAGGAAGCGTTTCACCCACACAGAATCCACCGGGCCGGGGTTTATCCACGACACCTACGGAACACCCGGCTCGCGCCAGCAGCATGGCGGTCACGCAGCCGACCGGACCACCACCGAGCACGGCCACATCGAAAGCCTGGGGCATAGCTGAACCGCGGCCCGGCCGCTCGCGGGGATTCAAGGGCGCGGCATCTCTTCGTACCGGCCGTCCGCCTGTTGCAGGACGAATCCCAATTTGTACCAGTCGGTAATCATCTCGTCCACGGACATGCCGGACGAATCCGTATCGGAACGGCGCGCCCATGGAATATAGGCGTTTGCACCGGGTTTCAGCACTTCGATGGGACGCTGTGCGGGCCACCAGACGAGATTGGCGGCGGCGTTTCCCCGCTCGACCGCGCAATCCAGAAAATCGGATTGCCAAGGCAAGGACATCTGGCTGCTGATGTCGCCCGGCTGCAGTTGGGAAGCGTCCAGCCGGAAAGGCTCGATGAAGGCGAAAACATCCCTGATCTTCCAACTCGCTTCGATTCCCGGAAAAAAGGCCGCTCCCACGCAGGGATTCAGGGCAGCGCGCGTGAGTCCATCGGGAGTAATAGGGTCCTGGGGAGACGCCGGCGTACCCGGAACGAAGCTTCCGTTCACCCACATCTGCAGCATTTTGTACTGCGTTTGTGTCAGAGTGCCGTTGGGGCCTTCGGGATAGAGGTCGGACCACATCTTGGGCATATCGCCGCCGCTGGTGCCGGGGTTGCCTCGCGTCGCGGAGGGTACCGAGAGCTTATTGAAGATGACCTGCCGATTCGCCGGAGGCATGTTACTGAACGAGTTGTGGAAACCCGCGGGAGTAAATTGAGGCTGGCCGTTGTTATACACCCAGCGCATATTGGCGGCACGCGTGAGGATGGGAATGATATCGCCCGCCAGGGACGGCTTGAAATTCGGATCGCTGAAGGGACTGGCCGCCAAACCGCGGTCGATGGCGGCTTGAAAAAGCGTGTCGTACAGGGAAACGGGGCTCTGGAGTCCGGGCGCGTATTTGGGCGGGCCGACAATTACCCAGGCATTGGCCACCGGCGGCGTAGTTCCGTCGTTCAGCTTTACCGTGGCGCTAACCAAGCCATCGGAAACGTCGTCGTACCAGCCGTCGTGATCGGCAAAGTCTCCGCCGGACAGATCGACTCCCACGGGAGACTTAGACTCGCCAAATCCGCCCAACACCAACAGTAGTCCCAAATCGTCGGTAGTTATCGTACCTAGAACGAACCGTACGGGCTGGCCCAGAAAGAGTTGATTGATTTGCAAGTCTTTCGCGTTGCCGGATGTTTTGGATAAATTCAAGTTGGCGAAGTTCGAATTATTGCCGCTTACTGTCGCCGGGCCGGGATCCAGTTTCAATTGGTTGCGGTCTCCGGTGAAATTCGCATTTCGTATCTGCGGGTTTGTTTGGCTTTTGGGATGGAAGAACTCGGCGGCGGCCTTGGTGTTCGCGACGTGCACGGTCCATTGGATGTCGGCGTCCGCGGACGTGAGTTCTTGGACCAAGGCGCCATTTTCGTCGTACCCAAACAGGTGGAATCGGGCGGCCTGCCGCTTGATCAGCCCCGCGGCGTCGCGGAACCCTCCGGGCGGGACAATCACTTCATCGGGCTTCTCGGGGCCAATGAAGTATTCGGCCTGGCTATTGCCCAGGCGAGCGATTCCTATCGGGGGAAATATCTTAACGTTTTTTATCAAACGGTCTCCTTGTGACGAACGTGGTCAATGCGCCGGTCTTGGCGGGGCGGCGTCCAACGGCACCACTTCTTTTCAAGTTACGATCACGGTGCCGGCGAGGCCTGCCGGCGACACCGTGTACCCCGTGGTTGTCGGAACCGTGATCGGCAGCGAATTGGCGCCAGGCTGCACCGGACCGGTGGTGAACGTCTGGCCGCCGTCGTTGCTGCTGACGGTCTGGACGGCGGTCGTGTTATTCGTCCATACGACAATGTCGCCGGAATCGATCTGGACAGGGTCTGGGTTCAAAATCGAGACGATTGTCACGTTGACCTGTTTCATTTCTCGGCCTCCTTCTTGGTGGACTTGGCGCTGGAAACGTGGGTGGCGGAAGGCTTCAAACCGGGCACGCGCCCGGCCGGCAACTGCGTGGGGGCCCAGGCCAGAGTGAGTTCAAACGTCATATCCGAACAGACCTTGGCCGGCGGCTGCCCGGCCGGTGGAGAAGGCGCCGTGGAGCCTTTATGGCAAGTCATGCAGGACGAGATTGGACTACCGGTCTGGTGATAGGTTTCCATCGTCATGTTGGCAACGTTGTTGGGAGGAAAGAAGGGGCCCGCTGAAGCGCATGTCTGAGGAGGAGCCGAGGTTTGCCATTGCGCATCGACCAGCTCGTAAAATTGCCAGACGGAGCTGGCGTTGATCGCTTGCAGGGCACTTTGCACGGCCGCATTGATTTGCAAGAGCTGGCCGCTGCCGTTGTTTGGAGATTTCGGGATGGGATTAAGGCGCACCGCTTGGGTTGGCCCTCCCGTCTTGTCATTCGGGTTCGCGCCCAGGTGCGAACTGGTAGGCTGGAAGTCACACGAAAATGGTGGCGGGGACACGCCGGTCGCCGGACACCCCGGCATCTTATTTGGTGCAGTGCTGGATCCGGGCTTAAAAAACCCCCAGCCTTCCGGAGGAGTCGGCCCCAGATTTGAAGGATCCGCGGGTGTGTTGTCAACCTGCTCGAACGTGGCCCAAAGATAGTTTGCGAAATCCTGGGTCTTATGCACGATGTGAAGCCCGACCAAGCCGACCGTGACGGGACCCGCACAGGTCTGCTGCAGTCCCGTCGCCGAAGGAGTGAACAGGAAAGCCTTGGCCGTGTGATACCGCCCGCTGTTGATTTCGGCGGCGGAAAGCGTCTTCCATGCGGCCTTGATGAAGGTGGCTCCGGGAGTGCTTCCGTTCTGAACCGGGAAACTGAAGCCGGTGCCCTTTTGGGCGAATGCCGTAACATTTGAGAGCAAGTAAAACTGGTTGGAGTTTACGTAATTGAACGCCGGATAATCGAGGACGATTTCGTATCGAGCGTAATACCCGTCCTGATCGATCATCGGCGCCGAAAAGGCCTGCGCCACACCGGGCATGGCGTCGAATTTCGATAAAGAGGATAGGATTCTGGGTGGCGGCGAGAGATTTTGCGGTCCGCACGCGGAAGGCAACGCCGCGAACTTGTTCCACGCCGCGAAGGAGTTGCCGTTCACCGCCGTCGGCGGCGGGTTGTTCGGCTGAAAGAGATACCAGTTCGGTTGGTCCTGCTCCCAGACGGTCGGATTGTCTCCGTTTTGGCCGATGACCTGGGAAGGATCGGGCAGGCCTCGGGACTGGCTCGTTCCGTTATTGGGGTCGATCGTCAGCGGCGGCCAACTGAGCGCCAGAAAATCCTGCCAGGCGAATTGCAGGAATCCGCATGTGCCGGGCGCAACACCGGTGTTGATTTCCAAGGGGCGCTGGCCCGCAAGACTCTTCGGAGCGACCGCCGGGACACACGTCTGCCCCTCAAGAGAGGCAGCGAAACCAAGAAACGCTACAGCCGCGGCGGCTGCCAATGAATTACACATCTACCCTCCTTATTGCGAATGACCCTGAGAAACGGTGGACTTTGGGCATAAGTGTGCACCAATCGCCTGTGTGATTGGCGGCGCGTATCTCACCCTCGGATGGGCACACGTCACCCGCTGGACTATATGCCGTGCTGTCGAACGGCATTAAGCCGCACACCCCACTAACAGCTCGGCTCCTAGCCGACAATTGTACCGTTGCTTAGAATACGATGAGATGTTGGGATTGTCAATGGAATTTTTCGAAATCCTCTTGAATTTTTCTTCAACGTCCCAACAAAATCGTAGTGGAAAACTCAACAGGCTGATTCGCGCAGCCCTGACCGCCCAATCCGGGACCCGCCCCGCCAAGGCTCAGCCGGCCGCCCGAATTTCGTCGCCATCCACGCAGGCGATCCAGGTCTCTTCCGCGATGCGGTGCGCATCCATGTGATGCATGCCGTCGGAGTTCCACCCCCTCGCCGAGGCCTCCAGCACCGGACTTTCCGGACACTCCCGCTCCGCGTAGCGGTCCTGGGTGAGTTCGGCGATCTCAAAGGCCCTAAGTCGTGCGCCATACCGGGTCACACAATCCTGCGCAAACCGAATCAGCCGATGGCCAAAGGTCTGAACTCGTCCGCCTGGCCTGGCCCGGCGCCGGTCGTCGGCGATAATCGGATTTTGCGGATGAGCCTGCCAAGGACCGAGCAGGTGCTCTGCGAAGAATAAGTGCAGCGTACGGTTCTCATCCGGAGTGGAACACGCGAGCAGCCACCAGCGGTTATCGAATCGAAAGACAGTGGGATCGGCCCACTGTCCCGGCAGCAGATCGGCGGCCGGTTCAAACCGTCGGGGGAACGGCGCGGCGCGATAGAGACGGATGGCGTTCGCCCCGAGAGTCTCCGGCAGCATGTAAGTATCGTGCTGCCAGCTAAACACTTGTGGATATGAAAGGTGGAAGGATTCGTCGAGCACCACGCCCTGGTAGTTCCATGCGAGCGCGTCGCTACTGGTGGCCAACCCAATGACACCGCGCTTCGATTCCCGCAGCAGAACTTCAAAGAACATGTGCCAGACGCCATGCAGCCGCAGCATAAACGGGTCGGCGACATAGAAGGCATCCACGTCGGTAACCTGTTGGGCAGTCAGCACCGGGTTAGAAGCGGCCGGGGCCAGATGCAAGGGAGACACTCCCGTATAAATGCCAATGGACCAGACGCGCAAATGCCGCCGCGGATCGCCGCTTGCGGGTTTTGGAGGTTGAGTTGTCATGTGGATGCGTAACCGTATGTGCGCTCGCACCCGGTCTCCTCGCACGCGATGTCGAAGAGATCTTGTTTTTCGAGCGCGCGAATCCGGCGGCAATCGTTGAGTACGACTTCCTCATCGGGGTGGATGAGGGCCACCACACCCACGCAATCCAGAGGCTCCAGCCTCTTGGGTTTTGCCATATAGAAAAAACGCTGGAACGACGCCAGGTTCTCGATGCGGTCCAGGCCGCGAAATCCATGCAGCCATCCCGCGCGATACGGATGCAGCCGGAAATTGAAACCGTGCCAGCCTAAGACGTAGGATCGGCGTGCTTGCCGGAAGAATCGCGCGGGATCGAGATAGGCGTCGATGGTCTGATCCAACTGGCTGGCGCCCGTGCAGATGCGGCACATCCAGTGCGTGGATGGCGCGCCGTGGAGGCGAGCGCCTACTTCCACCAGACGAATTCCGCCGGCAGTCCACATGAGTTCGAAGTGCGCGGGGCCGTGCCGGATTGCGAGCGCATCCAGCACCGCGGCCGCGTAAAGAAACAGGGAATTGGCCACCGTGTCGTCCCCCGGCCGGATCTGCTTGGAGTTGGAACCGACCGCAGCATAATTCACGTCTTCCCACTCCAGGTGCGCGATCGATGGCGGCCACGGTCCGCCATGCGCGGCCGACAGCAATTCCTCCGCGAATTCCGGCCGGCCGTACTGCCACACGCCCGCCAGAAAATGTTGGCCGTCGCGGCTGATGGTATCGAGCACGTACTGCGTGCCCTCCAGCAGTTCCTGCGCCAGCACTAGATGATTGACCAGCCCGCAGAGGTTGCGGCGGTGGAGAATATGGTGAAACGCGGCGGCGAGTTCGCTCTCGTCGCGGCAAACGCGTACGTCCTCCGAACCAAGGCTGTGGGGCGGCTTGGCGACCAGCGGCCAGTTCCGCTGTGCGCGCGCCCACTGGCGGATCTCCTCCCAATCGTGCGAGGCGCACTGCGCCGCGACGGGTATGCCGCACCTTCTAGCCGCCTCGGTCATCAAGAACTTGTTGCGGCGCGCTTCGGAAAGCGCCGTGCCATTGGAGTAAAACTGCATTGCCTCGCTGATCCGATCGAAGAGCGAGACGCCCGTTTCGCACCCGGCCAGAACCGCGCCCACCTGGAGCCGCCGCAGTTCGGCGACCGTTTCATCGAGGTCCCCGCGATGCCGGATCAGCGCGCGGAACAGGCTGCGGTCGCACTTGGCCAGGATCTCCTCGTAGATTTGGGCGCTGCTCTCGACGCTCACGCAGGGGTGGCCGCGCCGGTCCAGTTCCTGCGCCAGGAAGAAAGCCGCGTCGAACGGGTCCACCACCGCGATCGGGGCCATCTCGGCCGCCGGCGCCGCTTGCCGCAGCAGATCTTCGAAGGGGCGCACGCTGAGCGCGTTAGCAAAACGGGCCGCGGCATTTCGCGACTGCACCGATATCCGCCGATAATGTGCGGTGTCGCTCAACAGACGCTCCAGCGCCTGGCGCCACGGGGTTAAGTCTTGCGGCGGAATGTGGATCTCTCCGTCGACCACCTGCAGCGGCTGAACCGGCAGCAGATAATCGATGCCGAGCTTGGCTTCGCGGAGTCCTCCCAGGTCGCTGGCCATCACCGGTATGCCGCGGAGCATCGCATCCACCACTACCAGCCCGAAGGTTTCCGGAATCAACGATGGCGCCAGCAGGATTTTCGTCTGGCGCAGAATGCGTTCGATGTCGTCGGCAGGTTCCAGCAGGCGGACATTCGGCGCGGCCCGCAGTTCTGCCATGATTTCCGGGTCGGCTCTCCAGGGGACGATGGCAAAGTCCCGATCCGGGAACGTCCGCGCCAGTTCGAGGAAAACGGGAATGCCCTTCAACGCGGCGCCCGCGACCAGCGTAATGAAGCCGCTGCGAGCGTTACCGAGGTTGGGGAACGGACCCGTTCCATACACAGGCAACGCCAGGACGACGGACTCGATTCCGCCGTGCTCGCGCAGGTACCGCTGGCTGTAGCGGCTTACCGAAATAATAGTCCGCGCGCGCCGCAGCAACTCCCATTGGCGCGCATGCAGGCGCCGGCTAAATGGCCCAAACGGCACGTGCTCATGGCTGTGCACCACAAAGACCGTACGTTCGGGCGCAGCCAATAGGGCGCTCTCCAGCAGGTAGTAACGCGGATCCGCCGATACCACCACCACATCGGGCTGAAACCTGGCGAGCCGCTGTACGATATATGCGCGGCGTTCCTCCGGCATGGCGGCGGGAAACCCACTGACGTGCACGCCCCGGTGACTGTAGCCGTAGATTCCGGGAGCCGGCTCCGAGACTGCGACGTGGCGCAGCGCCATGGCGGCGTGAAACTGCGCGGCCGTTTCCGTCGCGAGGCGAACCGGGCACAGAGCCAGGCATTCGTGGCCCAGCGCTGCCAACCCTTCCAGCAGGATGCGCGAGCTCTTATTGCTGCCGTGAAAGGACGGCAGGTATCTCTCTTCCTGCATCAGGGCGATTCTCATGGCCGCGCCACTTTCGGGTTTTCGGCGGCACGGCGGCAGCTCTCGCGAAACTGCCGCACGATCGTCGCCGATTGCAGATCCTCGCGGTAGGCGTTGCGGTGCGCGGCCGCGGCCATGCCCGCATAGCGTTCGGCGTCGCCCAAGATCTCGCGGATGGCGCTGGTCCACGCTGCGGGATTCTCGTATTCTTCAATCACAACGCCCCCTTCGCCGATCATTTCGGGGACACCGCCGCGGCTGCTGCCCAGCACTGGGATGCCGTTCAGTTGCGCTTCGCGGATCACGCGAGGCCCACCCTCCTCCACCACCGAGGGCGCCAGGAGCAGGCGGGTCTGCCGATAAATGGCGCGCGTGTCCGCCAATTGGTGAACGAATTTCACGTTGCCCAATTCCGCCAGTTGCTTCTCCACCGCAGGGCGGCCCTCGCCCAAAGGCCACGCTTCCACCACCAGGAATCGCATCTCGGGCAGTGCGGCAGCGATGGACAGGAAAGTCTCGTATCCTTTCACCGGACGCGGGTTGATCAGCGTGACGTATCCGGGATCGTCGCGGCCGGTAATATAATCGGACTCGCGAATCAATGGATAGATTACCGCGCACGGGCCGCCTATGAATTGACGGATGCGCCCCGCGATAAACTCAGAGACTGCCAGCAGACAGATGCCCGCATTCGCCGCGCGTCGCAGATCCTCCGCCGCCGGACGGCAATCGTGAACATACCACACAGCCCCCAAGCCACGGCCGCGGGCCGCCATGAGCAGGGGCAGCGATGGAAAACAATTGCACCAGACCACTTGCGGCTGAAAGCTTTCCATGCACTCCGCCAGCGCGTCTTCCACGCGCTCGACGGCCCAGGCCGGATATCCGCAGTCGAACGTCCAGCGGCCGGCTGCAACCTGAAGTCCGCGAATGCCCAGCGATTCAAAATCCGTCAGTTTCGGATCGTACTCCGGAAGCTGCGACCCCAGGCCTCTCCGTGGAAATAGGCTCATACATTCGGCGAATCCGCTGCAAGTCAGCTCCAGCAACAGGGAATGAATGGTGCGGTGTCCGCCGGCGCGCGCCAATGGGTATCCGGAGCAGAGGTCTGTTTGCAGGATTTTCATGGTCCCTCTAGAAGTCGTGTGAGAGCAGCTCCGGCTCGAGTTCGGTGCCGCGCAGCGCGCCAGCCACATCGTCGAAATTCGAAATCACATCAGCCAGCTTCTGGGGAGTCAGTTTCCAGCACTGGCCGCGCAGCGTCAGGGCATCTTCGGGTGGAAGGTCCAGAAAGGAGAGCGCGGCGCGTAACCCCGTGCCGGCGAGCAGATCTTCATAAAACAACTCCAGGCTGCGCTGGCCCGAGGTTTGCAGGCGGGACTCGATCTGCTCGTAATACTGCCGGTTGTAGTGGATGTGCTCGAAAAGCTCGCCAGCTTCCAAACGAATGCGCGGCCGCGCCGCCGGCGGAGGATCGTCGTGGTAGAGCACCCACTCCGCGGTCTGCCTGGCCAACAGCAGCGAAACGAAACTTTTGACGCGATTCCTGCGCTTGAGAACGATTTTTCGAACTCCGGAGTCGGACAGCACGGCATCCAGCGCGGTTTCATCCTGGCGCCAGCATAGCTTGAACCCCACGCGCTTCCGGCCGAGGCTGGTTTGCCAGACCCGATCCAGAAAGGCGAGAGGATCCGGGTTCCGCTCCGCGACGGTTCCCAGGGCGAACCCCTGCTTGGCGAGGTGGCGCGCCAGGCCCACCACGTGCGGGTTGAATATCTCGTGGTGGCACAGGATATCGGGATGGCCATCGAGCACCGTGCAGAGATAGTTGCTGCCTGTGCGCGGCGCATTCAGAATCACGAAGCGCACCGCGGGCGTGTCTTTCGCGTCGACCTGCCGGTTCATTTCGAGCCGCATGCGGTCAGGCCGCCGGGGCGCTGCGTCATGGCGCGGTAGACATTGCGCACCGATAAATCGGCTGGATTCACCAAGTACACAGCGCCGTCATAAGACGTGGCCAGCAGACCGGCGCTGGTCCGCGCCAGCGAACTCAAACCATTGCGGGCGATGGTATGCCGGGTAATCCGGCAACCCGGCAGATCGACGCGCAGCAGCGCGCCCCAATAGTCTCCGACCACCACCGTTTGGTGGTCCCAAAAACACACCGATTTCGGAGAGCGCCTGCCCAGCGTCAAGGCGTGCAGAAGTTGTCCGTCCCGCAGACGATACACCTGGAGCGTGAAGTCGCGCGATACGCTGGCAATGCGTTCGCCGGCGGGGTCGAAATCCACATCGTCGACAATCGAGGTGTGGCCCGGGAAGCGTTGCAGAACGGTTCCATCGAGCGTCCACGAAACCAGGGCACCGTCTGCGCTGCAACTGACTCCGACGGCTTCGGCTGGATGAATCCGAAGCGCCTTAACCGCGCCGTCGTGGATCGCCAGTTTGGCGGCTATCGCGCCGTTGCGGCGTACGCGCACCACGGCTCCGCTGTAGCAAGCCGCGAAGACCTCACCGGCGAAGCCTGGACAATGCGCTACGCGAACCGAGTTGATGGGACCTTCGCCCAAGGCCACTTCCCGCTCGCGCGCCAATCCCCGCGGAGTACGGTCGAAGATGTGCAGCTTGTGGTCGTGGGCGCCGGCCACCACCAGGCCGAATTCCTCGTCCAGGCTCACCGCGTTCATCAGGGTTCGTCCGGAGGCCGGCTCGACCACCTCCAGCAGTTGGGAATTATCGGCTGTCAGGCGGACCGTTCGAATATAACCGTCGTCGCTCACCAGCGCCAGTTCGCCGCCTGCGCTGGCGGAAACCTCGTTGAAGCAGGCGTTCCCTGCCGGACCGGCGCGCCGGCCCACTTCCTGGATCAGGTCCCCGGTGGCTGCATCCCACACCGCCACGGTCCCATCGAAGGTTCCCGCCACAATCGAAGCGCCATCCGGCGACCAGTTGAAGGAGCGCTCCCATTTCGAAGGCAGGGGCTGCATTTCGACCTTCCGCACGAAGCTGTCCGCGTCCCAAATCCGGATCTTTGGGTCATACGCCGCCGAGAGAATATCGCCGGTGACAGGCGACACCGCCACTTTTTTGATGCCCGACGCATGCGCTGCGATTTCGCGAACGGGCCGTCCGCTGCGGCTGTCGAAGATCCGGATCACGCCGTCGTCGCACCCCAGCACCGCTCGCGAATGGATTGGATCGATGGCGCAGGTGTCGGTCTCGTGTTCGAACGGCCCCCACTTGCGGACCAGGCGTCCGCCGGCCAAATCCCACTGGCGGAGGGTCATATCGTCTCCGGAGGAATAGATGCAGTCATTCCAGCAAGTCACCGACAAGACGTCCTTCTCATGCTCGTCGATCGCGCGCCGGATGGCGCCGGTAACCAGGTTCCAGACCAGAATGCGGTGGTCGCGCGAAGCGGAGACGCCCGTCTGGTCATCCACGAACGCGAAGCACTCCACGTCGTCGCTGTGCCCTCGCAAAACGGTTTCCAGGCTGCGCGACCGGATGTCCCAGATGTAAATGTCGTAATCGGACGACGAGGAAGCCGCCTTGGTGCCCTGCTGGTTCACAGCGACGTGATTCGCCAGGTGGCGATGATATCCCAGCAGACTTACAGCGCCGGACTCCAGGTCGAATAAAGCGACGGCGCCATCGTAAGCGGTGGCGACGGCGCAGCGGCGGCCCGGCAAGACCGCCACGCTGGTGACCGGTCCGCGGTGCCGTTCGAATCGGGCGGGCTCCGATGTTTCGGTGGCCGACGCCGTGGCAATGCCAATCGCAGACACAGAGTTCCTCCTAATGGACCCCAACCCAAGCGCGGCTTTCCGCCGGGAACCGGGGCGAATCCAGCCGATACAATTCTTGCTCCACTTCCGTCCCGCGCAATGCGCCGGCCAGTTCGTCGAATTTGGATATAGACTCGCGCAGGTTGTCTGGGCTCCGCTTGGCGCTCCTGGGTATTAACGTGGCCGGAGAGCAGCCCAAGAACGCGAGCACGCGCTCCTGGTCGCCGGCGCCCGGAGCCAGAGACTCATAGAAGATCCGCAAAAATGGCTGCCCGGAAGCCCGCAGCTCTCGTTCGATTTGCGCATAGTATTGCTGGTTTCCCGCGATATGTTCGCGCAGCGCCTCCGGTTCTACGCGCACCTTCGGTCCGGGGGGCAGGTTCGTCCCGTAGCACTCCCATGCTCCGGTCTCGGCGGCGATTCTTTCCGAAACATACGTCTTCACGCGGTTCCGGCGGTCCAGCAGGATCTTGCGGACCGTGGGATCGCGCAGAATGGCGCTGGCGGCAACCTCATTTTCGCCCCGGTTCAACTTGAAGCCAATGGCCTGCTTGCCGGCGCTCTGCCGCCAGACGCGTGCCAGAAACCCCTCGGGGTCGAGATCGCGCTCCGCCATCGAGCCGCAGTCGATGTCGCCCGACCGATGATCCAAAGCATAGTGAATACCGGCCGGGTTGAAGAGGCCGTGGTGGCAGAGAATCCGGGGATGAGAATTCAGCAGGCTGCAAAGCAGGTTGCTGCCAGTGCGGGGCGCCGCGAAGATCGCGAATCGAATTGGGGAATCGCTTGCCATTCTACATCCCGAACGAAGAGCCCGCGGCCACCCTCTGGTGGGAGACCAGGAAACCTTCGCCCAGCGGGGCGGCGGATACTCGCAAAGGCAAGCCGGGAAGCGCCAAGTGCGACGCGCCTTCGGCACGCTGTGGGCGCTCGGTCCGCACGAACACCGTAATCCGATCTGCAAACTCCTGGGCCAGAAAAGAACCCGCCAGGGTGGGCCCGCCTTCCACCAGGATGGTTCGCATGCCCAGCTCGAAGAGGGTATTCAGCGGCTCTTTTAGATCGCGGCCGCCGGACCGGATGATGTGTGCGCCCTCGGCCCCGGCCTGGCTCGAAGTGACTACAAACAGCCGACCGCCGCCGCGCGCCTCCCGGCATTGACCGCCCGCGAAAACCACCCGCGCGGGCTGCCGCAAAGGCTCGCGGCCCAGGTGTTCGGCGCGCGCCGTGAGACGGGGCTGATCCAGATTCCAGGTCCGGCCGCCGACCGCTACGGCGTCGTATTGCTCGCGCAGCGCGTGCACGCGACGCCAGTCTAGCGGGCACGAAAACCGGGCGGGCGCACCCGCGGGTTGGCTCCACAACCCATTTTCGTCAACGGCGCAGTTGATATGAATGAACGGACGTTGCACGGTGCGCAGTCCTCCTCAGTCCTCGCCCGCCGCCAGGTGGACGTGCCGTTCCTCGCCCGCGAAGTGTCCCATCAACGTATACTTCGTGGCCAGATACCGGCGCGAATGCTCGTTGGCGGGGATGTTGACCGGAATCCGGTCCACCACCCGGATGCTATGGCTCGACAGCGATTCCATTTTACGCGGGTTGTTGGTGATCAGCCGCACCGAACGGATTCCCAGATCGCGGAGAATCCAGGCGGCCGATTCATATGTTCGGGCGTCGTCGGGCAGACCGAGGCGGCGGTTTGCCTCCATCGTGTCGTAGCCTTTTTCCTGCAAAGCGTACGCGCGGATCTTATCGCCCAACCCGATTCCGCGTCCCTCCTGGGGAAGATAAACGACCACGCCGCGCTCCCGCGAAATATATTCGAGCGCGAAATTAAGCTGCTCGCGGCAATCGCACTTTAACGAGCCCAGATTCTCGGACGTAAAACAGGCGGAATGAATTCGAACCACCGTCCCTTCCTGCGGGAGAGGATCGCCGGCGATTACGGCCATGGGCTCGCCGCCGCCGCTTTCGCGGTAAACGCGGAGGCGTAATGCGCCCCGCGGAGTCGGGATTTTCGCTTCGCTATAAAGGGAAACTCGCCCGGCCGCCGGAGATTGTCTGTGAATCAGCAGCATGGAATTCATCCAGAGATCGGAAACGAGGACCTAAACAGCAAAACTAGACTACCCTATGACGAACAAATTTGCAAGCAAATTTTGAAATTTTGAAATTCAAAAATTGCGGGATAGCTGTCGCATGGGAGAGTCAAGCGCCACTTACTCCCAGTCGAAGATTACACCCAATGCTTCGCTGGTCCCCTCCCTCAGAAGGCCATAGGCCGCGGGGGCGTCGCCGTATGCAAACCGGTGAGTGATCAACTCAGCCACGTTCAGGCGGCCGTCCGCGAGCCAATCCAGGAACAGGTCGCCGTTGCGTTTGCTCGTCCAGGGATAATCCACGGAGCCCGCCGCGGGTTGGGAGAACCCGTGCGCTCCCACGATGCTTATGCTGCGCCGGTTGCATAAGTCGTGAAAGTCGAACAGCGTCGGCGCGCGAGGGCTGCTGAGCAGCAACAGCCTGCCGTGATCGCGCAAGACGCGAGCTTCGTCTGGGATTAGCGGCGCGCTGCCGGTGGCCTCTACGGCGATGTCGACGCCCCGCCCGGCGGTGCGGTTGCGTACGAATTCGAACAGAGAAGGGAACTCCCCGGCGTGCGGATACATAGGAGGCCGGGGCGGCAACTTACTCAAGCGCAGCGCGGAGGTTTCCACGCCGAAGACCGGCCCGGCGCCCGCCGCGGCGGCGATACGCGCGGTCAGTTGGCCCAGGATGCCCAGCCCGAAGACCGCGACGCTCTCGCCAAAGGTCATCCGCACGCGCCGCAGACCGTTCATGGCCACGCCCGCCAGGGTCGCAAAAGTAGCGTCTTCGGCGGTAACTCGTTCTGGAATCGGGCGCAAGTCGGAGACTTTCGCGGCCACCCACGCCGCATGCCGGCATCTGGACGCGACGCGCCGGCCGGTCCACTCGCGATCCACGCCCGCGCCCACATCGTCCACCACGCCGGCGTGGCTATAGCCGGCTTGGCGCGGAAATCGCGCAAACTCGCGCCACGCGGAATCCTTACCATCGGGAGGATAAAGCATCGTGATTTCCGTGCCGCTGCTGATCAGCGTCCGGAGGGTGCGGATCAGGACTTCGCCTTCGCCGGGGCAGGGCATCGGAATGCGCCGGATGGCCACGCGTCCGGGCTCCTCAAACCAGATGGAGGCGTTGCCATCAGGCATGGCATTCTTCCGCTCCCGCGGCCGCCGGCAGGACTATGACTTTCATCGCACCACTCCGCGCCTTATCGGCGGCGGTCTCGAAAGCCAATCCAATCTGCCGCAGCGGATAGCGGTGGGTGATTAGGGAAGACGCTTGCAGACGTCCATCCGCAATCCAATCGAGCGCCATGCGGAACTCGCGCAGGCCGTTCCAGACGCCGAATCCGTTCGACCACCGCAACGTAACCTCCTTGCGATTGGCTTCGCGGTAGGGTACCACCACATCACCCACGAAGGCGCCCACCACCCCCACGGTGCCGCCAGGCGCTACCGCGCGGATGGCCAGCTTCAAGGTTTCGCCGGAGACCCCTCCGGCGGCTTCGAAAACCACATCGGGGCCCTCGCCATCGGTGAGGCCGGCGATCTGGGCCGCGAAGTCAGGACTGGAAACGTCGATCGCCGCATCGGCCGCTCCGGCGCGCGTGGCGAGCTCCAGGGCGCCCTGCCTGCGCCCCGCCAGGATGGCGCGCGCGCCCGAAAGACGCACCACTTGTCCCAGAGCCAAGGCCATCGGACCGCTGCCCAGGATCAGCGCCGTGGCTTCCGGGCCAACCGGAATGCGATGCGCCGCATGAATCGCGCAGGCATACAAGTCCGTCAGCGCGGTCGCCTCCAGCGAGAGGTTGGCCGCCATGGGGTGAAGGCGGTCCACCGGAGCCACATCTCTTTCGCCGAAACCGGCGCTGGATCGCACCCCAGGCGGGCGCCGCGGACACAGGTTCGCACTGCCACGCCGGCACACCCTGCAGTCGCCGCATCCCGTAAGCTGCGCTGGTTCCACGGCCACTCGTTGACCTGTTTCGAGGCCCTCCGAACCGGGCCCAAGCTCTATCACGACACCCGACAACTCGTGCCCGAAAGTGCGTGGGCCTGCGGCCCCGCCTCCCCAAGGGTCCTGGCCGCGATAGCGATGCAGGTCCGAGCCGCAGATACCGGCGGCGCGCACTTCGATCAACGCCTCGCCGGCGCGCGGCACAGGATCCGACACGTGCTCTAGCCGGATGTCGCTTGCGCCATAGAATCTCGCTGCCAGCATAGCTTCCGCCTTTGTCCGAAGATTGCAATTGTAACAAGCGAAACTCACCGGTGGTCAAAACCGGATGCGATGACGAAAGAAGCTCCGCTCCGACAACGGATCGCCGCCCTCGGCGCGGTACGCCTCCCAATACTCGCGTGCGCGCGTGGAATTCACGCTACTGTTGCTGTGATCCGAACCGTAAATCAGGATCCGCGGAGCCCGCTCCGCGAGTGCCCGGATCCAGCTCTCATAGATGCGCCGCTTCTGCTCGACTGTACAATGCCACGCGCTGTAGAGGGTGCTGAACGCGTTGCTCCACCAGATTACGGAGTGCTCATGGTCCTGAATTCGCTCCAGGATCTGGCTCTGCGCGGTGAGGAGATTCGAAAGCAGAAAATCGTGCCGCAGCGTGCGGTAGCCCGCCCACTGGTCCGCGAAGTTCCCAGCGCCGCCCCAGCGCTCCGTCTCGGCCGCCCACAGCCGCTCCATATCGTCCCAGTCCAGGGCATCCGGCGAGGCGCCGTGCCAAAGGTAATAGTGTGTCCTGGAGGGAGGCAGGCGGCGGAACAGCGATCGCAGAAAAGCCGGATAATCGCGGCCGCTCCATTCCTCAAGTAGCATGCGCCGGAACGCCAGCCCGGCCGAACTGTAGTCGAAATACACCACTTCGGTACGCTGGTCGAAGCCATGAGTGGCCAGAATTCGATTGGGTTTCAGGCCAGCCGCCACGCTGTACAGCACCGCCACCGGTCCGGTGAAATCCGCGGGAGGAGTCTCCACATCACGATACGATTCAAAGTTAAGCACGAACACGCCGCGCTGCGCCTTTTCGATCTGCTCCTCCAGCCCCTGAAGAAAGCCGGGGTGCAGGTCCAGGTCCGGGCCCAGGTCAACCAGATAGCTTTCGATTTCCGGGCCAAACTCGCGAATCGGAATTCCGCGGCGCAGGCTTTCGGCGATGAAGGTGGCGCCGGGCGGGCAGCTCTCGAAGCTTGGGCGGCCGGATTGTCGGTAGTATCTCAAGTCGATCAGCAGGCAGCGCCGGTCCAGTCCGCCACCGGGGTCCGCCACCTTGGCGGCCACAAAAAAGTCGCCTTGGGAGATCCATCGCTCCAGCGCTTCAAAAAAGGAAACTCCCGCGCTCCCCTGCACGCCCGAACGTTCGGCCAGGATGTGCCCGCAGGATTGAATCAGGCAATAGTCGTACCCGCCGCCGGCTGCGTTGGTCAAAATGCGATCTACGTTGTCCGCGGCAATGATTCGGCCGAAATACCCCCACCGCAGCCAGGATATGGTCAGGTCGCGCGCCTTTTCCGCCACGCCGCTCGGGCGCGATTCCAGGATTCCGCATACCAGCTTTGGCATCGGCACGTCGCACTTTCCGTATTTTCGATGTATACTCGCTGAAAGTCCGGATGGACACGCCAATACGAAGCGGACTGCCGCCACTCACCTACTATCGCGTGCCCGATCCGAAGTCTTCCTTCCGCATCGCCGCCAACCAGTATATCCGTCATTTGGCGGATTGCGGCGTGCAAGTGGAGGAACGCGATCTCGACTTTACCCCGGCGGCGCTCAGCCAACCGTATCCCGCTACGCCCCTGGCCATTGTGCACCCGCTGTTTCTTTTTCGCAATTGGCACAGTCTTTCCTTCGCGGACGTCGTCGAGGGGCTGCGACAAAGGCACCGTGTGTTGTTAGGGATGGAGGTGGCCGATTCGGACCGCATCTCGCCCCGATTTGCCGCGTGGGCCAACCATCCCGCCATCGCCGGAATCATGCTGCCTTCCCGATTCTCGTGCCAAGCCTTCCGAAGTTCCGGCGTTGTCACTCCCATTTCGCGCGTGCCGCACGGCGTGACAACCGTGCCGCCTTCATCCCGGTTCGCGTATTTGCGGCAATTCGGCCGGCCCATCATCCTCTTCTTCGCCCTGCGGGACGAGCGCCGCAAGGGCTGGGATCTTCTGCGCGAACTGATACCCGAGTTCCCCTCCTGTCTTTTCGTCGTCAAGGCTAGCGGCAAAGGAGAGACCTATTTCCGGCAATATCCGAATGTGCTGATCGTGAACGGATGGCTGTCTTCCGCCGACATGGCTTCCCTGTACACCCACTCCGACGCGCTGGTCTCGCTGCATCGCGGCGGCGCCTTCGAGATGCACTGTGCCGAAGCCCTGGGCTACGGACTGCCCGTGGTCGCCACCCGGCACGGTTGCGTATTGGATTACCTGAACCGACGGAATGCCTGGCTGGTAAACGTCGCCCGGGTGGAGAACGTCTATCCGCCGGGCAACGATCACTGCGGTCTGGGGGCCACCGCCGACGCGGCGGATGCCCGCCGCAAACTGCGCGATCTGTTGGCCGATTGCGCTGCCGCCAAAGAGCGCGCCCGGGGCGCGATCGGCCAGGTGAGAAGCAACTGGGGCTGGCGCCGCGCCACCAGGAGACTAATCGAATTCGCCCACCGGCGCTCCGGCGGCGAGCATGCCAGCGGACACTGATGAGTATCCATACCGGCGCATCAGTTCCCAATTTATCGTCTGGTCGACGGTGGCGAGGCAGGCTGCGTCGAGCGCCGCTAGGTACTCCCGGTTTCTATAAAAGGACCGGTAGAAAGGGCTGTTCGAGACGCCCAGGGTAGGCGCCACGGTTTGCTCGACATCCGTGAATCCGTTGCCGCGCGCCGTCAGGCCGAACTTGCGTTGAATGCGGCCGAGAGTGCAGGCCGCATCGCCCAGCAAGTCTTCATAGCGCACCAGCATCCCTCTTCCGGATTCGATCAGCGGCCAGTAGCTGGCGTACACCGCGTTGAACGCGAGGCAATGCCGACGAATCAATTCGGCGTCCGCTCCGACCACGTGGGGCGGCTCTTGAAATCGCTTCAACCCGTCTTTCTTCCATCTGTTGATGCTCACTGCATAGGCGTACGGATCCTTGATACTGACGAGATAGCCGAGCGGCAGCCTGCCGGCGCACAGCGCCCGGAGTTCTTCGTAAGTAACCGGCTGGTGCACGCGCTCGAACGGCGCATCGGAGGGGACGTTGCGGGCTTTCCAATAAGGGTCGGTGCGCAATAAGTCCGCGAAATCCGATGCGCTTCGCACGCCGCGCTCCTCCATCCAGGTTCGTACTTCGCGGAAGGCTTCATGTTTCGAGCCGAGGCGGTTATCGAACAGCACCAAATCGGTGAAGTTCGCCGCGAGCAGCGACTTCAGATAGTTGGTCCCGGTTCGCTCTTTGCCGTAGTGCTGAAGGTAGTGGCGCACAAATTGGATCAGTATAGCGGAATCGGCCGGGGACCACAAATCCCGGCGTGCCAGGGCCATGCGGTCCCGTTAAGCCGGCCGGCATAAGCCGGCTGAGCCGGCTGAGCCGGAAGGAGAATGCGTCCCGAATCTGTTATACTGCCCATTTTTCCCCGGAGGGAACGCTTGCCGCCCAGGTTTTGGATTTCGCTCACCACCACGCCCACGCGCATTCATCTGATCCGGCCAGTGCTGGAATCGCTGGTGCATCAAACCGCCCCGGTGGAAGGTGTGCTGCTGAATGTCCCCTATAGGTTGCAGCGCAACGGCGCGGCTTACCAGCTTCCCGCGTGGCTGCACGAGCTTCCGTGCGTGCGCGTGAATCGCTCGGCGGATTACGGCCCCGCCACGAAGCTGCTCGGCGCCCTGGAAGTCGAGCGCGAGCCGGATGCCTACATCATCGTAGTGGACGACGACACGGTGTATCCTCTTTGCATGGTGGAGGCCTACCGGAACTGCGATCTGGGGGGCCGCCAGACGGTGTATTGCACGGCCGGGTTTAATATTTCCGATCCGCTGGATTGCTGCCGGGAAGTCCGCGGTAACCTGGAACCGGTGCGCGGCCACATGGTGCCGGTGCAAGTGGTGGAAGGATACGGCAGCGTGCTCTACCGGCGAGGGCTCTTTCACGACGATATCTTCCATATCATGGACTTGCCCGAGTATGTGGTCTACTCCGATGATTTGTATCTTTCCAACTATCTGGGCCGCCATCGCGTCCTGCGATGGACCATAGCACCTCCCGGATTCGGGGGCGACGGTTTCTGGAAGGATCGGGTGTTGGCATACGGCCGCGAAGGAGACGCTTTGCATCTCGGTCAGCGAGTCGGCAGCAATCGGGAGAGGTACGCGCAGGCGATCCGCTACTTCCTGGAGAACAAGATATACTGGCTCGGCGGCGGCGCTTTGCCGCTCCCCAACGGCCGTGCGCATGGTTGCGCGCCGAACTTTCTTGGCGGCGAGGCGTGACGGCGCCGGGAAGCCAGAATATCGAATCGATCGCCACAGAACCAGCGCCGGCCGCTTCCCTGCGAGGGCTGCGAGTAGCCTACCATGGGCCGGTATTCGACTCGACCGGCTACGGTAATGCGGCGCGCGCCTATATTCATGCGCTGCACGGAGCCGGCGTTGAACTGGCGGTCCGGGATGTCTCAACGATCCGTGGTCCGCTGGTGCGGTACGCCCTGATCGAATCCCTGATCGCCCCACCGCGCCGTGTGGACTTCCACTTATTCCATGGCGTACCGGCGATCTGGGCGGCCGCGGCGTCCGCAATGCGAAACGCCATCGGGATCACGGTATGGGAGACGGCCGCCATGCCGGCCGAGTGGTTGGATCCCTTGCGGTTGGCCGCGGACGTGTGGGTGCCGTGCAGATTCAACCAGACTGCGTTCGGCGAGGCACTCGGGCGCGAACCGTTCCGCCTTCCGCATCCGGTGATTTGCCACGATACGGACTGGCCGCGGGAAAAATGCTCCGAATTCCTCGGCATGTCCGAAGAGGAGTTCGCGATCTACGCGATCTTCGAGTGGCAGGAGCGGAAGAGTCCCGATGAACTGATCCGCGCTTATCTGCAGGCGTTCGATGCTGGCGATCGGACAGTGCTGCTGATCAAGACCAATGCCGAGGCGCGGGGCGCAGCTCACCGGACGCTGGCTCGCCTGCGTGCGGAAACCCGCTCGGCCGCGCGTGTGGAGCTTCGCTGCGAAGCATGGGAAGAAGCGCATATCGCGGCCTTGCATAGCCGCGGCGACTGCTATCTATCCCTGCACAGGGGTGAAGGATGGTGTTACCCGCTGTGCGAAGCGGCATGCCGCGGCAAAGCCGTAGTGGCCACCGGCTACTCCGGGCCGCTGGACTATCTGGATCCAACGGCGCACTCCTTAGTGCGCTACCGCTTAGCGCCGGTGCGCCAGAAGTACCGGTTCTATCGTGCGGACATGCTGTGGGCCGAGCCCGATTGCACGCATGCGGCGGAATGCCTGCGGGACGTCTACGAGCAACGCGGCGCCCTGCCATCGAGAACAGGCGAGGCGGCCAATCGCATCCGCGTCAGGTATTCGATCGAGGAGGTGGGCCGCCTCGGTGCCGAGCGCCTGCTTTATTTGCTCCGCGCTCCCGCGGTACAAGGTCATTGACGCTCGGGCGCCGCGATTTTGCCGTGTAGCTGCTCCCGCATGACATGAGATGACATCCCGCAACGGGCGAGAGCAAGGGCGCCCACCACGGGCCAGAAAAGCCCGCCGCGGTCGAAGCCGGGCCGGCTAGGAGGCGGCGTGCTTCAATTCCCGTCGATAGCGTCGATCTCGTGGGCCTGCAGGTACTCGCCGTTCACTCCGCGTGCCGATACGACGGATCGCTCCGGAGTGTGCTTCTTCTCCGGGACCTGTAAACAGGATACTTGTGGCGCGAGCAGGCCGGCGTCGTCTGTGCGGCAGAGTCGTCTGGCTCCTGGATGAAGTTTTTCTTAGAACCTAGCTGCGCAAATCTGGGAATCCATCTCTCATATTTGGGCCATTAGCATTTGGGCCATTAGCATTACGCCCAGCCAAGCCAAATGAGGTATGATAGTCGAGCAAACAGTATGGCTGACCTGTTGCTGCCTGTTATCGACGCTTCCGTATCGGCGTTGGAGGCTATGGATTTGATGCGATCGCACTCCCTATCCGGCGTCATCGCACATAAAGACAACAAATTCCAGCTCTACACTGCCTCCCAGATCGTTTCACGCCTTGCGGACGATCGCTCCTCCCGGCTAGCGGATGTCGAAAGCACCGAATTGCATTCGCGGCGCAAGCGGAGCCGGACGATGCGTTCGCTTGGACTACGTCCGGACTCACCGGGAATCGCGGCGGTGAAGGACGCTCTGGCCGGCTCATCCAGAACTCCGCGATCGGTTTTGTTCTCAGTTGACGCGAGCCTGATTCCGCTGCTCGAGGCAACACCAAGGGACTGCTATTGCCGGGTCGACGGCAAGGCGGTCGTGGGCGGAACGAACGGCGGCGACTGCCCGTATGGGCACCGCGGTTCCGTAAGATGCATTTAGTGTGACGACGGAGGCGACTTCGGTGCTTGAATTCGAACATTTGTAGAGGAGACGAAGCAGTGGAAATCGAACTCTTTCCGGTGTATGATTCGGGTCTAAATCTGCAAAACGCGCTTAGTTTTCTGAAACAGGAAAACCGGTCCGCGATTGTGGTTCAGGAAGGCAACTCTTACGCATTGGCCGAAGTTCCAGACATGGTTATTGCCGCGGCCGAAAAAACAGCAACGGAACTTAAGCAATTAACCACTCTAGTCCCATTGACCGTTCTTCCTTTTTCCGCGATATCGGAGGGACTGCTGGATTTTAGAAATCCATCGACGATCAGTAGTCTGGAGCGGTACCTTGATGCCCTGCAGCAGCGTTTCGTCATTCTCGCAGTGACGCCAGCCAGGGCATTGGTTGCAAGTCGCCACGAGCCAGACATGACGCCGTTACAGGCAAGTCCACAAGACTGCTATTGCAAGATCGATAGGAAACCTGTGTCACCGGGAGTACGTTATGGCAACTGCCCCCACGATTCGAAGCACGTAGGGACGGTTCGTTGCTACTGAGAGGTATAAAGCGGAATGCTCAGCGCTCTCCTGAATTCGATCCAAAGCAGTCTGGGTTCGCGCGGCTTTCTCATAGGCAGCGTCTTTCCAATCCTCATTTTCACCCTCGCCAATGGGCTCCTTTCGCATCGGGCCACAGCGGAGTTTCGCGCGTGGTTGGGCCGAACAGAGGCGCTCTCAGAAAAAACTCTGGCTATCACCGCGCTGCTCGCACTCATCATCGTTGCTTCTTATGTGCTGTCAGCCGCGTCATCGGTGATATTGGAGACGTTCGAAGGTAAACACTGGCCCGTATCGTGGCTTCAGGGACCCCTCTATCGTTTGCAGCGGGCCAAACTTCGGTGGCTCGAGCAGAGATACTGGGCATGTGTCCATGAATTGGGCGATGTTGAGGATGGAATCAGGGGTGATCCCAAAGCTACGCCCGCGGTGCCGGGTTGGACGAATTCTCTGGAAAGCGCTCGATGGGGCAAAAAGCCGACCTCGGCCATATGCCAGTATCCGACGGGTGCCGTTTCCAGGTGGTTTTGGCGCTGGCTCGGGAAACCGGACGTAGGCACCAAGGAGATGAACAGGGTTCGAGGGAAGCGTGAAACGGGCCGCGCGATTTCGGCAACAGAGCTTGCCGCCGCCGTCGCGAAGATCGTTATTGTGTTGTCTGAAAATAAGGTTGATTTGGACCAGGAGTCTGGCCGCCAACTCGATAACGATTATGACTATCTCATTGAGGCGATCTACTTCTCAAGGGACCGTTATCAGTCAGAGCGCATCCGGCTGTTCAATCTCCGCCGTTTCCGCTTTCCCGTCGATCTGAACTCGATTAAGGATCGATCCGCAATTGTACTCGCCCCCACCTCCATGGGGAATATAGCCCGTACAATGCGTAGCTATGCCCAGAATCACTATGGTTTTGACTTGGATGTCCTCTGGACCAGGTTGCAGAATGCCAGCCAGTCATCCGACAAATTCTACGCGAGCCTCCAAGATGCCAAGGTTCAACTCGACTTTTTCGTCGCTTGTACCGTATTGGCGTGCGTAACCACCGCCGCATGGCTCGTCCTGGAGGTCGCATATTTCAGGTCGGCGACGGACTTTATGCTGGTAGGCATTGCCGGTCCCCTGCTGATTACCGGAGCGTACGGTTTGTCGATCCGTGCGTACGGCGTTTTCGCGGACTTGATGCGCAGTTGTGTCGATCTGTTCCGATTCAAAGTCATGACGGATCTTCACCTCCCACTTCCGCTAGGTCTGGAAGAGGAAAAAACGGCCTGGCAGGATCTCGCCAATGTAATGGGCTACGAGAATTCGCGGGACGAGTCCAACAGGACAATCTCGATTACATATAAGCATTAGGAACATGTGAACTATCGTGTCAAATTGAACGTGGCATTGGTTGGGGCACTCGCCGTCTGGACTTTGTTCGTCGTGTCCGGAAGAAGGTGGATTCAGTCACATCCAGCGACCGCCGAGCAGCTGCGAAGTGCTTCGCCCTGTCTGGGGAGGTCTCAGAGAGCCTTGCTGCCAGGCTTCCCGGCCAAACACGATCTGGCTGCGAATTATTGGATTGGGAATGACGATCTGGACTGGACAGCGGGCGATTCAAAGGCCGCGCAAGAACAGGAAGTCTTATATCGTTATACGGCGTGCGCGATTGCGACGGGCGACCGTGTCATTACTTCGGAAACGCGAGCCCTTCCGCAGGTTGATGCCGGCAGCGGACGTATCGCTTTTCCTCTTCTGCTTCCAAGCGACCCGCGTCTGGCTGCAACAATCAATGCTGGGAGCCGTATTGACGTATGGGAAGACCCGCGCTCCGTAGCCACTGGAATTATCGTTCTTGCGGTGCAATGCAGACACAACACCGTGCCCGGAGCCAACTGTTACGCGATCTTGGACGCTGCGCCCGAGGACGTATCGCGGCTGCAGAAGGCTAAGCCGAAATCGATTGCGATCATCGTGAGAGCGCCGAAATCGAAGGAGAAGTAAATGACTGAACCAGCCTGGCTGGCCATGCAGCTTAAGACAGACAAAATTCCGGCTAAACCGCGGGAGGGCATCTGGACGCTCGCTTGCGGATATGTCAAGGGACCCGTCAAGCTCAAGATTCAAGCTAACGGCACGTGGGATTATTCTCCGATGAAGACTTGCGGACCGGATGGAGCCCGTTCGGCGGGTTTTCTCGCAGATGCTCTTGTGCCTTCAGCTCCATTGGGAGCCCTGATCGGAAAGATCGGTGGAAGCCCGGCAGAGAAACCGGACGCGCGTTCAGTGTCATTTGTAGCGGGGAGCTATTCCGTCGTCATCCTCGACGATAAGGCAGAGGGCGCCCTTTTCTTCTCTATGAACGATCAGGTGAGTCATTTCGACGACCATGATAAGGAAGTGACAATCAGTATCGAGCAGGCACGCTCCTGACTGCGAAATTGAGCGATTCATTACTTTATTTCGGCACGCACACGTGTGTCACGGTGCCGTTATTGCTGTCAAGCACACATTTCTCGGTCTCCGGGTTGCGGGCTTGATCGCATGGGTCGTCGAAGTCCCTGGGCGTGACCAAACGGACCGAATGCATAGTAACACCCTCCAAGCCGGCTTGTCGGAGCACCCCGTGGACGGCGGCAGCGATGTTGTCGTGCTGTGCGGCCAAGGCAGCGCGGAGTGCATCGGGGGTCATTTTCTCAGGTGCCTTGGTGCTTAGGCAATGGCTCGGGAGCACGGCTTTTTCCGCACGGCCAAATCATGGCCGGCTGCGCTGGCCACCCATGGATATGCGCGTCAGCCGCTCATGCATCAAATCCTGGAAATGAAGGTTGCATACGGTGGTGTTGCTCGATGATGTTATTCAGATAGGGACATATGCGACACCGGCAGCCGCGCGCCAGTTTGTGTTCGCGCCGAAGCCGCACTTCCTCCACCACCTTCGGATATGACGGATTACCGTCCACGTTGATCACGCGCGGGCGAGGACGATACGTGGCGCCAAAGCTTTGCCAAAGAAATGCTTGGCTGCTGCCGCATTTCGTTGCTCAGACAAGTAGAAACCAATGGTGGGCGTGGAGACCACAGCACGGTAGAGATAGGTCCAGCGCCCAGCGACCCACCCGCCAGGAACGCGCAAGTGCGTTTCAGCTCGCGCCGTAACCCGTCGGTTCAATTCCGGAGCATAACGCTGTACCCAGCGCGACAACAGTACTGTGGTCCACAGCAGGATTTCGCTCGGCCACACAGGATAGATGATGTGCGCAAACTATACGGCCCCGAACAGCCCCGGCAAATTGGTTGCAGTCCAAGATTATCCCGATGCCCCTGCGCAACCTCGGCCATCCGCCGGGTTTTCGAGGAAGTAGGCGGACTTCCATTCGGCATTCGGTACTGGGCAAACGCGAACGAAATGGCTCCTTGTGTGACCTCTCGCTAAGCGTATCGGCACTCTTTGAGATTTATTGTATACAGACCTGTAACACTGTAATAAGTATTGGCGCAGGTCTCCAGTAGACCTGGCAGTCCCCGTCACTTTTAGGAGAGGGCGTGACGGCTAGCGCCATTAAGTGGATCTGCGCGACAAATCCGGCGTTTTTCGAGGACCTCTTGGCTGCGTGGTCGTCCGACGCAAGCGTCACGGGCGGCGACGATCCGGAGCGCATCGAGCTCATGGTGACGGGCGCGAATTATTTCAGGATGCTGGCGGCGCGCCCAGGTCGGTTCGCTTATATACACCCAAAACGACGAGCAGGAGGGGTTCATCGATGGGGTCGTGCTCAGCGTCGGGTTCTAGCGGCGAACGTTTGGAGGCGATCCGAATGCCATCGGCAAGAAAATCGGTCTCGACGGTATCTCTACGGATCATTGGGGTCATACCGCCTGAATTCCGGCACCGGCCGTTCGCTTGCCAACGAGATCGACGTATTGACCGCCAGGGGGTTCAACGCGCCGCCGTTTCCCGAGCCGGCGCAGAGGTCGCTGAGGATGGTGCCGGAATTACGCTCGATTGAAACCCGGTTTGACGATTGCCCAGTACCAGGCGCCTGAATGCATTTTCGGACCGGATTAATCGGTAGTATCCTACCGAATATCGATGAGGTGGCCAGCATCCGGAGTGCGGTTCCAGCGCAGTTTGCACTTGCACTCTCAAAAGGACGGGTTCCTGAGCTCTCAGGGTAGTCAGTGAGTTAAGCGTTGCCAGAGATCGATCAAACTGTTAACGGTTTTGCAACGGTGTTTGTGAAAATCGGGGAAACTCCGGAAAACCGACGTCATGAAGAGTCAATCAGATGCAGCACGTGGCAACCCCACGAAACCGTGTCAAGCACCTTGAGGTCCTAGCGTTGGCGCTTGAAAGCCAAGGGGCGCCGGGCCTTGCCGAAGAGTGGCGCGTCGCGATTGCGGGTCCGCCGCATCAGAAGCCAACCAATGCTCCTCTTGTACCCGGCTGCCCCCGACAAGGGAACCGGTGGAACGTCACTTACGACCGGCATAGCCGTGGGCAATGGTGGGCAATGCCGCACGGGATTCTTGGGCAAAGTGGCAGCGCAGGCAACGAAGAATCTGCAACTTACAGGTCCAATTGATCCCCTCAGGTTTCGAATCCCTGTCTCTCCGCCATTTAAAATCAACAATTTACGGATTCTGTCGGGCAATAAAGCCGGAACTTTGCTCTCTATCCGCCAGTTCCCTTCGATCATGCGGCAGCGGCGGGCTGCTGTCGTTTTTCCGCAAGACGGAACGTGAAGAAGCCCCGAATCGTCCACTTCATCCCGGCGAAATAAGATTCGTGGACCGTCCAAGCTTTGCACGCGTGGCGCGTCATTTGGCTCGAAGCGCCATTTTATGACGGGATGGCATCTACAAGAGCATGTAAAAATCATATACTGAGAAGGCAGTACGGGTAATCATGCAGTCGCTTATTTCACTGACCTTCGACGATGGGTTACGATGCCAGTTTGAAAACGCCGTTCCCATCCTCGACAGCCACGGGATGCCAGCCACGTTTTTTTTGACCGCCAATCGGGAGTCGACCCATGAATCCTGGTACGGTCATACGGACGACTGGTGGAAAATTGATTGGCGCGAAGATGACATCGCAAGCTTGAGAAGTCTGATCAACCACGGCCATGAGGTTGGTAGCCACAGTCTTACTCATCACATACAAAAAATGCAGGTCAACCCGCAAGCCGAGGCGTGTCAGTCCAAAGAGTTGATCGAGGGCTGGCTTGGGACAAAGATCACATCGTTCTGTTATCCGTATTGCAGCTCTCACAGCTACCTTGCCGATGCTGTGAAAAATGCCGGATACCAGCAAGCCCGGGCAGGTGACCGAGGTTCCTACTACCCCGTCCATGCCGCCCAATCCTGTGACAGGTTCAACGTAGACAGCCGCCTGGTTCAGCCTAACGAAAACGTTTCCGAATGGTTGCGACCTGGCCACTGGCACGTTTTAATGTTTCACGCAATCGGAGATCAACGAGATGGTTGGGCACCGATTAGCGTCGGTCAGTTCTCCGCGCTGATGGCGGAACTCGCAAAGTATCGAGACGGAGGGACTGTTGAAATCCTGCCTTTCGGTTGCGCCGTAGAGCGCTTGGACGCACAGAACTGTGACGCGTAACAGCCTACGCAGTCCGCGGCGCGGATTGCCGGGAGCCGGAGAGAGCGGCTTCGCTCTGCGGCCGGCATTATTCCTGTGAAGTTCGCATCGGCGCAACTGTCCGCGTGACAAACGACGAGGATTCCGCCATCGCCGTACGTGCGGATCTGAGAGTGCCAGACGAAGGCATAAGCGCCTACCGCGGACAGTAATGATCGAACCTCAATTTGTGCGAGGACCGAGGCACCCTCGGCACGATAATACCGCTAGATCAGCTTCGCCGCCAACGCGCCCAGGTTCTGGGCGATGACCTTTGCACGGCTGCCCGGCGCTCCTCTTAATTGCCGGGACAAATACGGGCCGACATCCGTAAGCTTACCGCGAAGCGGCGAGGCCTTATCGACTTTCTGAAAATCCGCCAGCTTCGTCCTTAAGATCGCGAGTGAACCCGCGCTTCGATGGCTGAGGTAATTGCGAATCGACACGGCGAAATCGAAGAATTTTCCATCCGGCTCATTTAGGGCAAACTTTCGCGCGATTGCGCCCGCCAGGATCTGGTTCGTTAACTTCGTCAATACTGCTGCCGACTCCGCTGTTATGTTCCACCCTTTCGGGTCCACCATCAATTCGATATCCGACTTCGTGAGGACAGCAGGAACATTGATCGTCATCCACGTCAAGAAGATTTGGTTCTTCTCCCTTATCGATTGCGTCACCCGATCCCGATGGTATCGAACGCACTCCTCTGGCCTCTGTTCCACATAGGCCACAATCAAGTCATGAATGAAACCTTCCCAGAGGACGGTTACACCCAAGACTAATTGCTCAACGAGCGTGTTTTCGAGCGGCTTCTTCTTGCTGTGGCCGGCAATTGCCTCCAGCAGTTGGTCATGCAGACCTATAGCGGACGTGATTTGTTGCTGAAAGACTATGACCACCTGCGCGGGTGTGGGCATCGTCGCTTACACACGCTTCTTGAGTATGTCGCGAAGAATCTCCATCCTTCGCTTGCGCTTGGCGATTTTATTACCGCCCTCGATGATTGTTCCGTAATACTCCAGTTCATCCCCGGAAAGATTCTCGGGATCATCGAGTGCCTTCGACAGCTTGACCAGGTCGTTCTTAGCTGGAGTGAGGTCAAGCGCCTTGCCACTTGGCGGAAGCTTCATGTCATTGACTGCCGAGAATAGCCCGTAAAAATCAGACTTGTTGCGCAGTCGCGTGTTCGCGATCGTGTCCTTGATGGTCTCAAGCGAAGCGATAATCTGCTTGAAGCGCCCAACCACCTTGAGTTTCTGCGGAAAAATCACATCGTAATCGGCGTAGAACTTGCTGACGGTTTTTTGCAAATCCTGAATTCCATCTAAGACGATGATGAGCAGTTCGCTGACAAACTCGTCGTCCTTCATACGTCGCGAGTCGCGCCGGGTAAAGACGTTGAAGCCCTCCCAATATGTCTCTTTGGTCAGCGCCTCGACCGTTACAGCAAATTCGCCGAAGTACTGCGAGTGCCGCAGTTCCTGATCGTTAAGGGATTCGACGACATAGTTCAGTCGCCTGAAGAGGCCGTGGATCTCCTGCGGATCCTTCGCCCGTATCTCCTGCACCGCGATCTGGTAGTCCCATATGACGTTTTGCAGATCCTCCGGCAACGTCGAATATTTCTTGCCGACGTGCTTCTTGTAGAGATCGGAGACCGGATAAACTTTGGCCGCGGCTTTTTCCAGGGGCCATTCATCGTTCAGAAATTCCAGGATTGCGCGAAGGCGTTGTTGTCCGTCGACGACTTCATAGATGGTCGTTTTGTCCTTCGCCAGTCCCTCGGTTTTGATGTTTATGTAGACTTGGGGAATCGGGCAACCGGAGATCAGGCTGTCGATCAGGAAGCACTTCTGGCCGATCGACCAGATAGCGTTGCGCTGGTATTTCGGGGAGAGTATAAGCGCGTTCTTCTTGTACTCCCCGTAGAACCAGCTCACTGCAAGCGTGTTTGGCTTCGGCGCTTCAGGCATTGGGAAATGCGCGCCGGCCTTGGGCGCGAACTTTAACTTTAAGCTTTACGACGATCTTAGCGCAACTTGGGGCAGCGCCCTCGGTCGCACCCCGAAGATCAGCGGATCATGCCTTGAGATTCGGAAAGCGCCGCGCCTTCGCATGCCGGTCCTACATTGCAGTTCAGCAGATGCATCTTCGTTTGCCCGCGGCGCTCGCGGCAGAAGTCAGTACGCAGCGCGGCCTGCAAAGACGGGCACGAGTGGCCACGCATTCATCCGCGCATGCCAACAAGGCTCCGCCAGACCGCAATTGCCTTGGCCTCGGCGATATCGAATACTCTAAACGTCTTTGGCCGCGGCGTTCTTGCCTCAACCTTCTGGTGCAGATCACCAACTCGCCGGAATGCTGCCAGGACCGCATCCGCGTCGGGCAATTTCGGGCAATGCGCCATGGCATCTGTGGCATCCATGGCATCCCCGGCAATGGGGAATCTGCAACTTGTAGAGCCTAAAGGGCGCGTGATATTCCGAATCCCTGTCTCTCCGCCATTTTAGAATCAATGAGTTACGGATTCTGTCAGGCAATCCATGCAGTAAATTCCTCTTTAGCCAAGGTTCCCTTCGATCAAGCGGCAGCGGGGAGCTGTTGTTGTTTGCATCATACGGAACGGGCGGCCCCGATCGTCAACTCCCCAGGGACGACATATGACCCATGCGGCCGATCAAAGCTTTGCACAGGCGCGTCAGATTCGCCTGGCCGCTCCACGGTTCAGGGCGCATCTTGCCATAGGTCCGACCTCAGCGTGGTATCCTATTGTAGTAGGATACCTTGTATGCCGCGCGGCAACCCGTCACCGAAGCTTGCCATCACTATAGACCCTGACATTCACGAAAACATCCTTGCGGCGGCCGCCCGCGACGGGGTGAGCGTCTCTGCCTGGATGACCTCCGCTGCGCGCCAAGCACTGCAGCGGCGGGCTGGTTTGGCAGCGGTCGCGCTGTGGGAAAAACAGCACGGACCTTTGACGACGGAAGAGATGAATGAAGCTCGCCGCAGGGTGCGCGCTCAGTTCCGAACATCGCGAACGGCCCGGCGTTCGGCATGAACAGGGTCGTCTATGACGCCGCCGTTCTCGTGGCCGCCGATAGAAACGAGCGGCGGGCATGGGCTGAACACAAGGCCCGTTTGGAACTAGGTGTTGTTCCGATGGTTCCTGCGCCGGTGGTCGCTCAGGTCAGCCGGTCCCCACAACAAGCCCAACTCCGGCGCTTCTTGACTGGGTGCGTGGTCGTTCCTCTTGGCGAGACCGAGGCCCACGAAGCCGGCCGGTTGCTAGGCATAACCAAAACGTCGGATGTCGTTGACGCCGTTGTGGTGATAACAGCCCTTCGGCAAAAAGCCGCGATTCTCACAAGCGACCCAGACGACATAGAACGGCTCGTCAGGGCTTCTGGCCGCGAAGTTGCTGTCGTCACGATCTGAGGTATACCGAAGACGATCCGTCCAGAATTCGCGATGGCGAACGCGAAGTCCGAACACGGAAAGCTGGCGCTCGGGGCGTAATCGTCCGCCACTAGGACAATGGCGATGTGCGGGATTGGGGAACCGCTCTTAATGCCGCCTTCCCCACGAGGTTCGGCCAGTGTCGCGAGGAGGCTCAGCCTTCGCCCTGCGCCAGAAGAGGCTTGGGACGCCGTCGGGCAATTTCGGGAAATGCCCCATGGCATCGGTGGCATCCTTGACAACGCGATCTATTAAGTTGCGGAGCGAAAACGACGCGTAATGTTCCGATTCCCCTGTCGCTCCGCCATTTGGAATCAGCAAGTTACGGATTCTGTCGGACAATGAATGCCGTAATTTCCCTCTTTGTCCCAATTCCCTTCGGTCATGCGGGCAGCGGGGCTGTTGTCGTTTTCCGTCATGCGGAACGGGAGGGAGCCTGGTCGTCAACTTCCCCAAGACGGCATAAGACCCGTGGGCCGAGCAAGCTTTGTACGAGTGGCGCGTGATACGGACGAAGCGTTATGTGCAATTCTTGATCATCAGAACACAATGCTGCACAAACGGCGGTAGCTCTCCATCGCTTCCTTTTTTGCACTCTCCGGTGAACTGGACGCTACGTCGCTAAGTGCTCCAGCCAGACAGTAAGCCAGTTTTTCGTAATCCCTAACGCATCTCTTTATCGCATCCTGTTCTAGGGTCTGCTCAATGCCAGTCACACCGAACAGGATATCCCTTCGGAGGAGATTAAGAGACAGCGCTTGCTGTGGCGAATGATTGTGGATCTTACGCGCCAAACGCACCGCCACGACAGCAGCACGCAGTGCAATGATTGGGTGTGCGGTTATAGCATCGCTATTTTCGTTAAGAGGTACGCCCACCCGGAGTCCAGCGACGGAGAGCAGGTTCTCAAGCTGGTCTGACAAGTTGGCCGCAGTGAGATCCCCGGGCAACTGCTCTTCGGTACTTCGCAGTAGATGGTCGATGACGACTATGAAATCGCCGTTCCGTCGAAGCTCAGTCAGTAGATACGGCCGTGGTTGCCCACGTGAGATGTCTCGAACGACCAGATGTTCCGCTTCTGAATAGAACTCGCTGAGAGGTTTCGGAAGGACTGAAAGAATCAAGCGCTTCAGTCCCGATTTTGCCAGTATAATCCCCTGCTGATCACTAAGGTCCCAAGCGGGGTTTGTCCCGTCGTATTCATCGACAAACCTAAAAATGTCCTCAAAAAACCTTCTTGCGCTTTCGATCGCCTTGTCCTTCTTCATTTTTTCCAGGTCGCAACATATTGCAGTCGACCAATCAAGGGATACGTCAGGACCTGATTCACTTTTCGCTGCGTTTAGGAGAATTAGATCAGCCTCGCCGCTGTACTTCCAAGAAGAGCTCTTTTGGGCTTGCTTCCGCAAAGCTTCGAATTCAATCACATTGAAGTACCATGGAGAACTGTCGCTGGTCACTTCCCTCTCCACTACAACTTGTTTTGCCTCGCCAAATCTTCTGTACCCGGCACAGAAAAAGTCAATCTTGTCTCCCGACCGATGATGAAAGTAGTCGAGACTTTTTGTGATCTCTGAACCGCCGAGACTGGATTCGGGAGGGGCAAAAAGCAATCCAACCAAACGCGTGCCGCCTTTGGGGTAGCGACGCTCGAACGCTTGAGCCAGCGTTCTATTTATCTCTTCTATGCTCCAAGCGGGTATCAAGTCTGTCTCCTTCGCATACTCTCTATGAGCTTCGCGTTTTGAGCCGCATAACTCATCTCTCGGCTAAACAAATCCTGAGCGGCCAAGACGTAACCGCCACCAGCCGCCTCCCTTGTGTTGCAACTACGTCCATACGACCCAACAAATCGCCTTCAACTTGGCAGAACTCCTCGGTGCCGCATAAACCCTGCCCTCGCTAGTGCGGAGCGGTCCGTGACTCGAAGCTGTTTCTGCCTATGGAACTGTGTTCAAGAATTATGTCAGAATTTTAGCCGTCCGCGCAGGGCCGCGGATAGTGATAAGAACAGCCCTTCCCTCCAGCAACCAGGTAGGAACGCCCGCCTCGAAGCGATTTCGGCCGTTCCGGGCGCGTCGGCGGCAATCCTTCGCTCCCGCGCGGTATGATGCTGGTATGACCAGATCGAAGATCGCCATCAGTTTGCCCGCGCATCAACTCGCCAGGGTCCACCGGGAAGTGCGTGCCGGCCGGGCGGATTCCGTGTCGGGTTACATTGTCCAGGCCCTGGCGGAGTATGAAAAACGAGAATCCCTGGGGGCGCTCCTGAGCGATTTGACCAAACAATATGGTGAGCCAGGCGCAGAGGACGTCAAATGGGCAAAAGGCGCGCTCGCAAAACATCGGCAGGCATAACACTGGATACGGGCGCGTTGATCGCCCTGGATCGCGGTGACCAGCGCATGATCGCCTTGCTCCGTCAGGCCCTGGCGCATGGCTTTGCTTTTCGAGTGCCTTCGGCCGTCCTGGGGCAGGCCTGGCGCAATGGCGTTCAGGTTACCTTAGGGCGATTCTTGCGGAGCGAGGAAGTTGAGATCGTTCCCCTTGACGCGCAACTTGCCCGTTCCTGCGGGGAACTCTGCGGCGCCACCAACACCTCGGATATCATCGACGCGTCGGTGGTGATCCTCGCGAGGGAGCGGCGCGAACCAATCGTCACCAGCGATCCGTCCGACCTGCGGCGCCTTGATCCGGCAGCTCCAATTATCGCCATATAAGCTTCGCGTGGGGGTTGCCAGCGGCCCGGGGCCCGCATCGCGAGCCGCGATCGACAGCTTCGTGCGTAACTTCAACGCCAGCTCCGGGGGACTGGTCGGCCCGCTCGGACACTGGCCATATACGGGGATCGGAGAACCACTAGGTTCGGCCTGTTTCGCGAGGAGCTTCAGCCCTCGCCCTGCGCCAAAAGACGCTTGGGACGTCGGTGGTAATCTTGGCATCGGTAGCAACGCGCTGTCGCATCCTGGTCCCCGTAGTACTCTAACTGTAACTTAGGTACGCTCCAGGATGGGTTAAACTGGCTGCATTCCCCGCATGCCGCTCGCCACCGGCACCAAACTCGGCCCCTACGAGATCCGCGCGCCCATCGGCGCCGGCGGCATGGGCGAAGTGTATCGCGCCCACGATCCGCGGATGGGCCGGGACGTAGCCATCAAAATCTCCGCGGAGCGTTTCAGCGACCGCTTCTCGCGCGAGGTACACGCAGTGGCTGCGCTGAATCATCCCAACATTTGCCAGCTCTACGACGTGGGATCCGATTACCTCGTGATGGAACTCGTGGAGGGCCTCACCCTGTCCGAAAGAATCCGGCAGGGCGCTGTGCCGCTGGAGGAAGCGCTGCAGATCGCCAGGCAGATCGCCGCCGCGCTCGAAGACGCCCACGAGAAGGGCATCGTGCACCGCGATCTGAAGCCGGGCAACATCATCCTGCGGCCGGATGGCACGGTGAAGGTGCTGGATTTCGGATTGGCGAAAGTACCGGACAAAACCCCTTCCGGTGAGATCTTCGAACACTCGCAGAGCCCCACGCTCGACCCGGTTAGCCGGGTGGGCATGGTCGTCGGCACGGCTGCCTACATGCCTCCCGAACAGGCGCGCGGAAAGTTGGTGGATAAGCGCGCGGACATCTGGGCCTTCGGCGTCATTCTGTACGAGATGCTCACGGGCGAGCGGCCGTTCGCGGGGGAAACGGTCTCCGACACGCTCATCGAAGTGGCCACCAAGGAACCGGATCTGGAACGGATTCCAGCGCGGGCGCGGCGTCTGCTCGAGCGCTGCCTGGAGAAAGATCCCAAGCGCCGGTTGCGCGACATTGGCGATGCCTGGTTCTGGCTGGAGGACGCGCCGGCAGAGAAAGCCGCCGCTTCCCCAACCGAGCTTAGCCGCTGGAGAATGCAGGCCTCCCTGATCGCCATTGCGTGCCTGATCGCCGCCGCCTTCGCCGCAGGCCATTACTCGCGCAAGCTTCCGGATGCACGCCTCATCCGGTTTTCCTTTGCGCCGCCGTACAAAACGCACGCCATCAATCTGGCCGCGTCGCCGGACGGGACGCGCATCGCTTCATCGGGCATCGATGAAGACCACCATCTGTGGCTCAGTTCCATCGACTCTTCCAACCCCCAAAAACTGCCCGGCACGGAAGGGGCTATGAGTCCGTCCTGGTCTCCGGATGGAGGCTCTTTGGTTTTTGTTGCCGGCCGGGCGTTGCAAAGGCTGAACCTCGACAGCCCGCAGAGCCCGCCGCAGACGGTGACCTCGTCGGCCAATCCGTTTGCCGGCACAGCCTGGAGTCCGGAAGGCGTCATCCTGTATCAGGCGGAACAGGCTGGCAGCGGGCTTTCCCGGGTTCCGGCCGGCGGTGGAACGCCTGAACCCGCAACTCATTTGAACGCCGCGCGCAAGGATATCGTGCACCGCTATCCGCAATTCCTGCCCGATGGCCGCCATTTCATCTACTGGGTCTGGAGCGCGCTCGAAGAGAATACCGGAGAGTACATCGGCTCGCTCGATGCAACAGAGAAGCTGCCGGAAGGCCCCCTGGTGCGTACGTGGCGCGAGGCGCACTACGCCGAGCCCGGCTATCTGCTGTATCTGGACGGCACAGTGCTGATGGCGCGCCGCTTCGATCCATCCGCACTGCGCTTTACCGGTGAGCCGCGTGCCTTGCCGGAGCAGATCGGGAGGCATTGGGGCACCACGGGTCACGCCATGTTCTCGGCTTCGACAACGGGAACCCTGGCCTACCAGGAAGTCCTATCGCAACCAGGGTCCCGCATCATCGTGCGAAGCCGGGCCGGGAAGGTGCTGCGGACCATCCAGGCGCCCGCGGGTAGCCAGTGGCCTTCGCTCGACCCGCTCGGAACCCACGTGGCCGTGCAGGGCGAGGACGAGAACACCGTGGAGGACATTTGGACCATCGACCTGGAGAGAGGGCTGGCCTCCCGGCTGACCGCCAGGCAGGGTTCCAACCAGCGGCCGGTTTGGTCGCCGGACGGCCGGCGCATCGCGTTCATGTCGAATCGCGCCGGCGCTTACGATCTCTACGCCAGGAATGCAGACGGCACCGGTGCAGATGAACTGCTGGTGAAGTCGCCGCATACCAAGTTCCCGGCGGGCTGGTCCGCGGATGGCAAGTACCTGCTTTACGTCGAAGGCGGCAACGGTGACACGCGCACGAGCACCTGGTTGCTGCCGATGGAAGGAAACCGCAAACCGATCCCATTTCTCAACACCGGGTTCAACGTGGATGATGCCACGCTATCGCCCGTGCTGGACGACCAGGGGCGGCAATGGATTGCTTACGTGTCGAACGCGACCGGTGCGCAAGAGGTGTACGTGCGTCCGTTCCCTTCCGGCGGGCCGGGCGGACCGCCGGGGGCTGCCATCCGCGTGTCCACTGCCGGCGGCTTGCATCCCTTTTGGCGCAGGGACGGCAGGGAGCTTTTCTACTCCGCGAGTCCGGGACAGATGGCGGTGGATGTGAAGCTCGGTAAGACGCCTGAAATCGGTGTACCGCATCTGCTGTTCCAAGCCGGCGCCCCCACTGTCTCCGCGGACGGCCAGCGCTTTTTGTCCATCCAGGACGCCGCCGATATGCCCGCCGCCCGCATCAACGTAGTGCTGAACTGGACTGCCGAGTTGGCGGGCAAATAATCGGAGGGCGGCCGACATTGGCCGCAGCCGCCGTATGGACCCGCGGCCGCGAGACGTTCGGTGAGGACTGGTTCGCAGGTGAGAAATGGAGAGCGGAACGCTTTCCACTGCTCGACGGTCCAGGCATGGTGCTCCAATCCAGCGGCAAGAAAACTCAGCAGGGGTCCCGTATCGAGGAGTCCGATACGGTTTGTCACTCGCCGAAGCCTTCCATGTACTTGGGGTTGTGGGCAAGGTCGCGCGGGAGACCTTTCACTGAGCCGGCAAGATCGCGGGCCAAGTCAAAACACGAAGTGCCACGCCCACGCGTACGCGGGCGTAGTGCTGTTTCGAGGCTCTCGCGCACTACGACCGATTTCGGGACTCGTCTCGTCTTTGCCTCGCGCTCGAGGTCCGCGAGAAGCTCGGCGGAGAGTTTGAATGAAATGGTCTGCTGCATCTGAATCCATGGTATTACCTGCCGTATTGGATGGCAATACCGCGTGCCAGATGGCGAGTGGTTGGCGCTGTCCTTAATGTCCAGAGTGGCCGTGCGTTAACCCGTTGCTTTGGGCGTAAACGTTACGTCGATCGTGCAGTGCGAGGCGCCGCGCTCAGGCGGTCAGGCAGGGGGAAGCCACATCCCGCTCTGGGCGAATCCAATGTCGAGGGAGTGCGACAGCCAGAGAGCGCTGCAGAAGACTGATGGAAACGATCAATTGGTCGGCGCCGTCGATGGCCGTCACTATCCCGGTGACGTTGCGCAGCGGCCCTTCCTTGATGGTGACCGGCTGCCCGACATTGAGAAACGGAAACGGGCGGGTTAAGAGCCCGGATTCCACAATGGCTTCGACGGCAGCGATCTCCTTTTCGTCCACCGGAACCGGTATTTTACCCAGCCCCCCGATGCGGACAACGCCGGGAATCACGAGCACGGGCAAGCGGCGGTTCACGTCCAGCCGGGCAAAAACGTATCCCGGGAAAAGCGGCAGGTCGATATCGTGAAAGCGATCGGACCACTTGCGCCGGCTGCGAAACAAGGGCAGAAACGTGCTGTAGCCGCGCATCTCCAGGCCGCTGGCGACGGGCTTCTCATAGCGCGACGCCACATGCAGCGCATACCAGGGATAGTTGGACATAGACGCCGCCTTCCGTTTACTGGCCTGCGCCTGACAGCGCTGCCGTGCGCGTGCCCAACGACCCGCTGCCCGTGACGTTGAGGGTCGCCGAGTATGAAACCTTGGCGGCGGGCGTGAAGGTCACACTGATCGTGCACCGGGTGCGGGCCGCTAGCGAACTCCCGCAGTTCGAGCCGGGTGAGAGCGTAAATTGCGCGGCATTTGGGCCGGTCACGGTCATGCCGGTCAGCGAAATCGCCGTGGCGCCCCTATTGTTCAGCGTAAAGGTCTTGGTGGCGCTGGTGTTCACCGGCTGGTTGCCAAAAAACAGTTGGGCGTGGTTGGTTCCGGCCCGAACGTCAACCACCGTAGCGGCCAGTATGAGATCGGGCAGATCCGGCAGATTGTTGATCCACGGCCCACCATAATCTGTGTCCCAGCAGTTGTGGAACAAATCGCCCCCATATAGAGCGGTTGGCGGGTTAGGATAGCCTGCATTGGCCGGAATTTGTGAGCAATAAGTGGTCAGAAC
>JBEKTJ010000012.1:0-83422 GCA_049516155.1 Bryobacteraceae bacterium | reverse complement strand
TTGGACCAGGCGCTCGGCTCGATCCGCGATGATTTCACAAACTCTCCAGCGGGGCGAGACGGCCTGGTGTCCCAGGGTACGCACGCCACCAAATATTGAACCGCTGCGATCGAAGTCAGGCTAAAAGACGGGCACAAGGCACCAAGGCAGATGCGACTATAGCTTGCCGCGCCGGGTCTTCTGATACTCTCCGACGTTCGGACCGTCCGCGCTCTGGTCCAGTTTCAGAGCCTTTGGAGTGTGCCCCCGGCACGTTCCCGTGCTGAAAGGCGGCTGCGGCCAAGATTGGCCGCCCCACATTTGGACTTTCTATACCTTCTCCGGCACCACATACGGCGCGCGATATTTCCGCGTCAGCATCGCGTTAGCTTGTTCATCCCCCACGAACCGCTCACTCGCCGGATCGAACTGCAGTTGCCGCCCCAGCCGGTACGAGATATTTCCCAAATGCGCCAGCGAGGATGCCAGATGCGCCGTCTCCACAGGCCCGTCCAGGTCGCTCGACTTGCGGCTCTCCACCGCTTTGATGAAGTTGGCATAGTGGTCGCCGCCGGCTTTACGCTTCGGACCGGGCTCGCGCTTCTCGCCCAGAAACACCTCGTAAGAGTCGTAACCATTAATTGCCAAGTAACCTTCCGACCCATAGAAGATGTTACCCACGCCCACGCCGCCCTCCAGGTTCGTACACCAGGGTCGCACTTCAAACTGAATGATCTTCTTCTGCTCGGGATAGTGATAGATGGAAGTCTGCGTCTCAGGCGTCTCCTTATCGTCGTCCCACAGGAACTTACCTCCCATGGAAGTGACCCGGCTGGGCAGACCTACTCCCAGGCCCCACATGCACATGTCCGTTTCGTGAATTCCCTGATTGCCCACGTCGCCGTTGCCGTAGTCCCAATGCCAGTGCCAGTTGTAATGCACCAGCGCGCGCGTGAAAGGACGCTCCTGCACAGGCCCTTGCCAGATATCCCAATTGAGATTTTCGGGCGCAGGCTCGTTGCCCTTATGCCCCACCGACGGACGTACCCGGAACACCAGCCCGCGCGCCATGTAGACCTTGCCGATCACGCCGGTGTTCATCAACTGTACGGCTTCCTTGATGGCCTCCGAACTGCGCAGTTGCACTCCATGCTGCACGATGCGGTTATAACGGTGCGCCGCCTCGATCATCTTGCGGCCTTCGTAGATGTTATGCGCGCCGGGCTTTTCGACATACACGTCCTTGCCCGCCTGGCACGCCCAGATGGTGGCCAGCGCGTGCCAGTGGTTAGGCGTCGCCACACTGACGGCGTCGATTTCCTTGTTGTCGAAAACCTTGCGTAGATCCTGCTCGGTCTGCACTTTGCGGTGATACTTGGCTTCAAACTGCTCGGCGCGCTCGGTCAGCACATTGCGGTCGGGATCGCACAACATCACCACTTCGGCATTGGGCAGCGCGCTGAACCCATTGATGTGATCCTTGCCGCGGCCATTGACACCCAGCACAGCCACGCGCACGCGGCTATTGGCGGAAGCTTTGCCGGCCATCAGCGAGATGGCAGCTCCGCCCGCGCCCAGCACGAAACTTCTTCGGCTATTCATAATCGAACCTCTGTGGGAAATTCTAGCACCGCGCCTACCTCACCAGCTTCTCCGCCAGGTCTTCCGCTATATCGACATTCACATGCACCACCCGGCCCTCTTGGTTCACCTGGATTCCATCGAATACGCGTACCAAGTCCGGCCTGCGTTGCACACCCATCCGGGCCAAGCTGGTCAGCCCGCGCAAGGAGTCCGCCAGGGTCTTCGCGTCCGCCTCCGTCCGCGAATCTCCAACTAAGGCAGCGTGTACTCCCGCGCGCAAGTCGACGGTCAGGCTGGCGCCTTCCAACAGGCGCAGCACACGATCCAGATTGGCGAAGTTCCCCATCTGGCGAAGCTGCTCCGGCGTAGCGCCCCGCCAATCCGCAACCACCGCCCAGATCTGCGCATTGGCGGGCAGCCCATCGACGCGCGCCATCAAATCGCGCGGGGAGGCATGGACGCCGCTCTTCGATTGATCGATGGCCGACCGCACGGCTCCAGGGGAACCGCCCAGCGCGATGTTCTTGCCGATGAGAGTGATCGCGCCGCTCTCGCTCTGCGCGGCAAAGTCGCCACGCGCGGCAGCCAGCACATTCTTGCCGTCCGTCGCGATCAGTAGTTCATGCGCCGCGTCAACCATCGAAAGCTGCGCCAGCCGTGTCGCCAGCACCCGGTATATGGGCGATGCGCGGACCTGATCCGCCTGGATGCCCGCCAGCGCCACCGCATCCGGCGGAATGTAGACGGCCAGCGCCGGATCGATAGGGCCATGCCTGGTCAAGCTGCCGCACCCGGCGAGCAACACCGCCAGGGCCACGGTTATCTGTCGGAACATCGATACCTCACAGTTATTATGGCAGTGGAATGCGGGATAATCGGACAAGATGGTGCCGGTCGCCGCCTCGCCGTACCAATTCAAGGACGCCCCGTACAGCAGCCACAGCTTGCTGCTGGCCAGCCTGCCGCCCTCGGGCGAAGGCCGCCTCGTGCTGGACGTAGGCTGCGCCGCAGGCTACTTGGGCGCCATCCTTGCCGGACGTGGATACCGCGTGACCGGCATCGATTCGCCCTGCGTCGCGCGCGACGGCTTTCCGGAGTCCATCGAGCTGCTGGAAGCCGATCTGGATCTGGGTCTGCCGCCCCTAACCCGACGCTTCGATTTCGTCGTCTGCGCGGACGTGCTGGAGCATCTGCGCCAGCCCGCGCTGCTGCTGCGCGAGTTGCGCAACGTGCTCGCGACCGGCGGACGGCTGGCCTGCTCGCTTCCCAACAGCGGCCACGCTTACTTCCGCTGGAACGTTCTCACCGGCCGTTTTCCCGCCGAGGATCGCGGGCTGTTCGACCGCACTCATCTGCATTTCTATACATGGCGGGGCTGGCTCGATCTGTTCCACGCCGCCGGATTTCGTATCGAAACCGTGCGCTGTTCCGGCGTGCCCATCGGCCTAGCTCTGCCAAAATGGGAAGGCTCCGCCGCTGTACGCGCATTGGAGCGGATATCGTACGAATCGGCACGTATGTGGAAGACTATGTTCGCCTACCAATTCATTGTGACCGCCGTGCCGGAGCAGGAAGCATGACTGACAAACCCAAAGTCGTAGTCGTGATGCCGGCTTACAATGCGGCCAAGACCCTGCACATGACCTATCAGGATCTGCCGCGCGAGTTGGTGGACCTGGTCATCCTGGTGGACGACGGTAGCTCCGACGAAACCGCCCAAATTGCGCGCAGCATGGGACTGGAACTGTTCGTCCACAATCGCAATTACGGATACGGCGCGAATCAGAAGACCTGCTACCGCGAGGCGCTGAAGGCGGGCGCCGACATCGTGGTGATGGTGCACCCGGATTATCAGTACGACCCCACGCTGCTGCCCGAGATCGTCCGGCCCATCCAGGAAGGCCGCGCCGACGCCGTGCTGGGATCGCGTCTGATGGGAATCAATCCCATGAAGCAAGGCATGCCCTGGTGGAAATATATTTCCAATCGCTTTCTTACCTGGGCGGAGAACGTCACCTTCGGCCTGCACCTTTCCGAGTATCATACCGGCTACCGCGCATTTCGCAGAGAGGTGCTGGAGTCCGCAAATCTGGAAACCAACTCCGACAAGTTCATCTTTGACCAGGAGATCATGGCGCAGATGGTGGCCCTGGGCATGCGCATCACGGAGGTCCCAGTGCCCACACGCTATTTCGCGCAAGCCTCGTCGGCTTCGTTTTTCCAGAGCAGCCTGTACGGTTTCTCCATCCTGGTGCTGCTGGCCAAGTATCTGATATACCGCTGGGGATGGGGTTATCACCGCCAGTTCGATAGCTTGCAACGCCGCTATCAACCGGGAGCCCAGCCGGCCGGACGGAAGAGCTAGCGGGTGCGGCGCGCCAGGCTCCTCCTGGATCTGCTGCTGATCTTTCTCTTCACCGCGGCGCTCGTCAAGCCCCTCTTTAAGGCGAAGTATCTGGACCGCTGGGATTCGATCGAAAGCACCTTCATCGCGGACGGTCGTTTTCTGAGCGGACATCTGCCGCACCCGCAATGGCAGCCGCTCTGGTACTGCGGCACGCGCTACGACTACCTGTATCCGCCCGCGTTGCGCTATGGCGCCGCCTTGCTGTCGCGCATTTATATTCCCGTGAAGGCCTATCACGTCTATACCGCGCTGCTCTACTCAATGGGCATTGCGGGGGTGTATTTTCTGGTGTGGGCGATGAGCCGGTCGCGCCGGGCGGCGTGGCTTGCGGCGGCGGCCTCTGCGCTGGTGTCGCCGTCGTTTCCCTTCATTCGTCCGATAAGGATGGATGCGCAGTACCTGGCGCCCTGGCGCCTATGGGTGCTGTTGCGATACGGCGAAGGACCGCACATCTCATCGCTCGCGCTGCTGCCGTTCGCGCTCGCCTTTGCCTGGCTGGCACTCGAGAAGCGCCGCTCGGCTGCGCTCGCCGCGGCCGCGATATGCTCCGCGCTGGTAGCTCTCACTAATTTCTATGGCGCGACCGCGCTTGCCATTTTCTACCCCGTCCTGGTCTGGAGCTTGTGGGTCACTCACCGCGGCCACCGCATGTGGCTGCGCGCCTGCGCGATTCCCGCGTTGGCTTACGGGCTCTCGGCGTTCTGGCTCACACCCTCCTACTTGCGAATTACCATTGAGAACCTGCGGTACGTATCGACTCCGGGCAATGCGTGGTCTATGGCGCTGCTGGCCCTAGCCATTGCCGCTTTTTTGGCCGTTTCGTTACGCGTCGCGTCCCGGAAGCCCGGCCGCGCCTATCCGGTCTTTTTGTCCGGCGGCCTGCTGTTTCTGGGGCTGAACGTTTTGGGCCACGTCTATTTCAACTTCCGCGTCATCGGCGAGCCCCATCGCCTGGTTCCGGAACTCGACTTGGCGATCACACTGGCCGGTGTCGAATTGCTGCGGCGATTGTGGAACTGGCCCGCGCAAACGCCCTCGCGGGTGCGGCTGGCGCGCGCGCTGGCCGCGATGCTGGCGATCTGTGCAGTGTGGCCGGCCCACCACTACTTGTTCCACGCCTGGGATCTCTACCCGCGCGAATCGGACTACCACCGGCGCGTCGAATACCGCATGTCCGATTGGATCGCGGCCCATCTTCCGCAAGCGCGCACGTTTGTGGCCGGGTCCGTACGCTTCTGGTGGGATACGTGGCATGACTTGTCCCAGGTGGGCGGTGGGTCCGAACAGGGGCTTCTCAACAGAAAGGTAATCCCCGCGCAATGGGAGATCCTGCTGGGAACCAATCCCGAATCGGCGGTCCGCTGGCTCACCGCTCTAGGCGCCGATGCGGTGATCGTTTCGGAGCCGCGATCGAAGGATCTCTATCACGATTACCCGTTCCCAGGTAAGTTCGCGGGCGCTTTGCCGGTCCTTTACGACAATGGCCAGGGCGACGTGATCTACCAGGTTCCGCGCCGCTATTTATCGCTGGCGCGCGTGGTCGATCGGGCGCGCTTTAAAGCCTTGCGGCCACTCGAACAAACGAATCTCGACTTGCTTCGCGCATATACCGCGGTGATCGAAGAGGGTCCCGATTCGCCCACTACCACCGCCTGGAATGGAACCGACGCGATGCGCGTGCATGCCCGAGTAGCCCACGGGCAGTCTATCGTGGTTCAAGTCACTTACGATCCAGCATGGCACGCTTATGCCGGCGGCCAGGCGCTGCCCGTTCATAGAGACGAAGGTGCGGATTTCATAGTAATCGACGCGCCGCCCGGCGAGCATGACATCGCCTTGGTGTTTGAAACACCGCTGGAGAACCGCATCGGCTGGGTGCTTACCCGGCTGGCGCTGGCTATCGTCGTGGCGCTCTTAGCACTCGATTACATTCACCGCCGGCCCGCCGAGTGACGTCGCCTTATAGCGCGAGAGCGCATAGTCTGGCGAAAATTCAGCCGTCTCTCGCAGGCGCTTGCCGAGCGCGACCGCAGGTTGCGACAATGGATCGATCTTGGAGACAAACGTGAGTAACGAATTGGTGCTTGTTACCGGCGGGTCGGGATTCATTGGCGCACACTGCATCTTGCAGCTCCTGAACGCGGGCTATCGCGTGCGCACCACCGTCCGTTCGCTGCAGCGTGAAGCGGACGTGCGCGCCATGCTCAAGGCAGGCGGCGCCGAACCAGGAGAGGCACTCTCATTCGTCGCCGCCGATCTCACGTCCGACGCAGGCTGGCCGGAAGCCGTGGCCGGTTGCGGCTATGTGCTCCACGTCGCTTCGCCGTTCCCCGCGAGCGTGCCGAAGCAGGAAGACGAACTGATCGTCCCGGCGCGCGAGGGCGCGCTTCGTGTGCTGCGGGCCGCGCGGGATGGGGGCGTCGAGCGCGTAGTGCTCACCTCCTCTTTCGCCGCGATCGGCTACGGCACAACGCCTACGGATCGGCCCTTTTCCGAGGAGAACTGGACTGACCCGAGCGGCGGCCATGTGAGCGCCTATGTGAAATCGAAGACCTTGGCGGAGCGCGCGGCTTGGGATTTTGTCGCCCGCGAGGGGCGCGCTTTGGAGCTTTCGGTGGTCAATCCAGTTGGTGTGTTCGGACCCGTACTCGGGCCGGATTATTCAACCTCCATCATGCTGGTGCAGCGTTTGATGGACGGCGCCATGCCCGGCTGCCCGCGGCTGTCCTTTGGCATCGTGGATGTGCGAGACGTAGCGGATCTGCACCTGCGCGCCATGACCAATCCCGCCGCCAAGGGAGAGCGATTCCTGGCGGTCGCCGCCGACTTCATGACTATACAGGAAATCGCCCGCATGCTGAAAGACCGCATGGGCGAGGCAGCCCGCCGGGTCCCCACCAGAGTATTGCCCGACTGGCTCGTGCGGCTGGTGGCGCTGTTCGACGGATCGGTCGCGCTCATCGTCCCGGAACTGGGTAAGTTCAAGAACGGCGCCAATGCGAAGGCCAAGCGGGTGCTTGGCTGGGCGCCGCGATCGAATGAAGAAGCCATCGTCGCGACAGCCGAAAGCTTATTACGGCTTGGGTTGCTAAAGCATTAAGTGCAGATGCCCCGCCGCTTGGTCGAAAAGGCATTCAGGGTATGCCATGTTGGCTGTTTCGATCTCCAGATGGCTGGACGCCGCTTAGTCGCACAGTTCGTCCGAGAGTCGCGCAGCCTGCGTCAACAGATAGTTGCGCTCCGGTAGGCTGCCTGTCTTGCCTGCGGCCCTCCGATAGTAACCGATGGCGCCCGTGCGATCTCCGGCGAGTTCCAGCAGATGCGCCCGAACGGCGTCCAAGCGGTGATGATTCGCGAGGCGGCCGTCGGTCTCGAGGGCGTCCAGCAGTTCCAATCCCTTCGCTGCACCATGCACCAGGGCCGCCGCGATGGCGCGATTCAACGCGACCATTGGGTTCTCCGACATGCGTCCCAGTAGATCGTAGAGCGCCAGGATTTGCGGCCAATCGGTATCTTCGGATCGGGCAGCTTCGTCGTGAACCGCGGCGATGGCGGCTTGCAATTGGTATGGACCGACCGATCTCTTAGGCAGAGTGGCCGAGAGCAGCGCCACCCCCTCCGCGATCTGTTGCCTGTCCCAGAGCGCCCTGTCTTGCTGCGCGAGCGGGATCAATTCGCCCGTTTCGCTGGTTCGCGCCAGACGGCGAGCATCGGTCAATAGCATCAGCGCAAGCAATCCGGCGGCCTCGGTGTCGTCCGGTTGCAGATGGTGGACAATGCGCGTCAGCCGCATTGCCTCATGCGACAGATCGCTGCGGCGCAGCTCGGGTCCGGCGCTGCTGGTGTAGCCCTCGTTGAAGATGAGGTACAGCACGTGAAGAACGGCGCGCAGGCGCTGCGTGCGGTCCTGGCCGCCCGGCAGTTGGAATGGAACGCCGGAGTCCTTGATGCTTTGCTTGGCCCGGCTGATGCGCTGCGCCATGGTCGGTTCGGGCACCAGGAACGCATGCGCGATCTCCGCCGTGGTCAAGCCGCCCACCGCGCGCAACGTCAGCGCGATGGCCGAAGCCTGAGTCAACGCGGGATGGCAGCACATGAAGAGAAGGACCAGCGTGTCGTCTTCCTCGGGCACCGGCTCGATGGCGACCGGCTCCGAAGCGTGCGCCACCTCGCTTTCGCGCCGCTGGCGAGCGGATTCGCTACGAATGTGGTCGGCCATCCGCCGGAAGGCGACCTGCGTCAGCCATGCGCGGGGATTGTCCGGCAAGCCTTCGCGCGGCCACGCGATAGCCGCTGCAAGCGATGCCTCCTGCACGGCGTCCTCCGCGGCCGCGAAGTCGCGAAATCTTCGGACGACGGTCCCGAGCACCTGCGGCGTCAATTCCCGCAAGAGGCGCTCCAGCGGAACGTCCGCGAGTGGCTCCGTCACTGCCATTCTGCCGGTGCGCCGCTCATGATCTGGCGCACCTCAATGGGTTGGTTTCCAGGGATCCCTCCGGGACCGGGCCCAGCCGAAGCTCGCGCGGCGATCCTGTACGCCTGCTCCGCGTCTTCCACGTCCACGATCCAGTATCCCATCAGAAACTCTTTGGCTTCCGGGAAGATTCCATCCGTAATGGGCAGCCCATCGGCTCCCGCGCGAACGATCTTGGCTTCGCCTGGGAACGCCAAGCCTTCGGTGGCGACCAGCGTACCCGCATCCTTTAGTTCCTTGCTGAAGGCGCGCATGAAAGCGACACTCGCCTGTAGGTCTTTCTTCGGCCATTGGAACCACGATTCGCAATCGGCCTTCGTACCCGTCATCATCAGTATGTACTTCATGTCTGTCCGCTCCTCTCGATTTTGGCGCCGGCTGGTGCGTTTTCATAGTGTAGTCGGATCAAATTCGGCGTTCTCTACATCCCCCAAGAGTTTTTCGCCCGCCCGCACATGTCCGCCCGTGCCGGTGCGTTATCCTCGTTAAATCGTGCGCAAAATCCTTCTGCTGACCATCCTCGCGTTTTCCACGCTTCGCGCTCAGGACATCGATATGCTGTGGGGAGTCAAAATCCCCCTGCGCGACGGCGTCCATCTTAACGCCACCGTCTTCAAGCCCAAAGCCATGCCCGCGCCGCTACCTGTGATCTTCACTCTTACGCCCTACATCTCCGACAGCTACGAGGATCGCGCCGCCTACTTCGCGCGCCACGGCTACGTGTTTGCGCTGGTGGACGTGCGCGGACGCGGCAACTCCGAGGGCGCCTTCGAGCCGTTTGCCAACGAGGCGCGCGACGGCTACGACATCGTCGAATGGCTGGCGCGGCAGCCCTGGTCGAACGGCAAAGTGGCCATGTGGGGCGGTTCCTACGCGGGCTTCGACCAGTGGGCCACGCTCAAGGAGCATCCGCCGCATCTCGCCACCATCGTGCCCGCAGCCGCGGCCGCGGCAGCCGTGGACTTCCCGTTCTACAACGGCATGTTCGGGTCCTATATCATCCAGTGGCTCACCTTCACCAGCGGCAAGACCGGCAATCCGAAACAATTCGGCGACTCTACGTTCTGGACCGAAAAGTTCCGCGAACGCTACACGCGCAATCTCCCGTTCCGCGAGCTCGACCAGATCGTCGGCAACACCTCTACGGTTTTCCAGAAGTGGCTGGACCATTCGCAGCCCGACGCTTATTGGGACGCCATGTATCTCACGCCGCAGCAGTTTGCCCAGATCGACATTCCCATCCTGACCATCACCGGGCACTACGATGGCGATCAAACCGGCGCCCTGCACTATTATCGCGACCACATGCAGTACGGATCGGCCGGCGCGCGGGACCGCCACTACCTGATCGTCGGGCCTTGGGACCACGCCGGCACGCGCACGCCCAATCGCGAGGTGGGCGGCTTGAAGTTCGGGGAAGCCAGCATGCTCGACCTCAACAATCTGCACCGGGAATGGTACGACTGGACCTTGAAAAGCGGTCCCAAGCCCGCGTTCCTGAAACAGCGCGTGGCCTACTATGTGGTCGGTCCGGAAGAGTGGAAATACGCCGCCAGCCTGGAGGCGGTCGCTAACGGCACGCGCACGCTATTCCTGAATTCCACGGAGAACGGCGCCAACGATGCGCTGCATTCCGGCACGCTCGATCCCGAGAAGCCCACGGCGCAGATGGCGTACGACCGCTATGTGTACGATCCCCTGGATCTGCGGCCCGGCGCGCTGGAGACCGGCGACAATCCGAATTCGCTGACGGATGAGACCGAGCCGCTGCACCTGTTCGGCGACGGCCTGATCTATCACAGCGCGCCCTTCGACGAAGATACCGAAATCAGCGGCTATGTGCGTCTGGTCGCATCCATCGCCATGGACGTGCCCGATACCGATTTCGAAGTGAACCTTTATGAGATGCTGCCCAACGGCGGCAGCGTGCTGTTGACCGGCGACTCCCTGCGCGCCCGCTACCGCGAATCGCCGCGCAAGCCCAGCCCGGTGGATCCCGGACAGATCGTGAAATACGATTTCCGGGGCTTCACCTGGTTCTCGCGCCGCATCGCCAAAGGCAGCCGGCTGCGTCTGATGCTGCGCTCGCCGAATTCCATTGGCGTGGAGAAGAATTACAACTCCGGCGGCGTGGTGGCGAGCGAGTCAGGCAAGGACGCACGCACCGCCCACATCTCGCTGTATCACGACGCCGAACACGCCAGTTACCTGGAGCTGCCTATCGTAAGTGGTGCGGCGTCACGCTGACGGTCGCGCTTGCGGAAACGGCAGCGCCAAGTTATGATGCTCGCCATGCAGGAAATGAAAACAATTTCGAGGCGGAGCTTGCTCAAAATGGGCATGATCGGCGCTGCGGGTACCGGTTACCTGCGAGCCAATGCGCTGGGCTTGCCGATCGGGTGCCAGACATGGCCGGTCAGGCAAACTATCGGGAAGGATCTCGACGGGACGCTGCAGGAGTTGGCCGGCATGGGGTTCGAGAGGATCGAAATGTGTTCTCCGGCGGGCTATGCACAGATGGGCTTCGGACCACTGGCACAACTGCGGGCCGCGGAACTGCGCGACAGGATTCACGCCGCCGGGCTAGGTTGCGAAAGCTGCCACTTCGGCTTCACGGAACTGCGGGACCATCTGGACGAGCGGCTGGCGTTCGCCCAGGAACTCGGCCTGAAACAAATGATTATCGCCACGTTCTGGCTGCCGAAGGACGCCAAGATGGCGGACTGGATGCACGCCGTGGATGAAGCCAACAAACTCGGCGAGCGTACGCAGAAGGCGGGCCTACAACTCGGCTTCCACAACCACGATTTCGAATTCCACAAGATCGACGGCGAGTTGATCTACGACAAGCTGATGGGTGAGTTCGATCCGAAATTGGTGAAAATGCAGTTCCAGGTGAGCGTGATCTCGCTGGGCTACCAGGCGGCGGACTACTTCGAGAAGTATCCGGGCCGGTTCGTTTCCATACACCTGCAAGACTGGTCGCCAACGGAGAAGAGAGAAGTCGCGCTGGGGCAGGGCATGGTGGACTGGAAAAGACTGTGGGCGGCGGCCCGGAAATCTGGCGCGCGGAATTACTTCGTGGAGACCGAACGCGAGGATTTCAAGGCCAGCGCCCAATTCTTGAAAGGGCTGAGTTGAGGATGGCTGGACAGGCTCGGAGGCCTGTCCTACTTCTTTTCCTCCAGTTTTAGGTTCACTACGGGCTGCCTGCGCGTGTCAAACGAGCTGAGGGTCCTGGTCTTGCTGGAAACTCCGTCAAAATCGGCTCTGAGTTCATAATCTACGTCGGTGTTCAGCCCATGAAAGTAGTAAGCACCGCTGTCCCGAGTGATGAACGAGCGGATCTGCAAGGTTTTGGTATTCTTCAACTGCACCACCGCCCCATTCAATGCCTCGCCCTGCGCATTGCTCACGACGCCCTCCACGGAACGAATCGTCGGATTCTCGTCTTTCTTCGCGCACACCGCGCCAGCCGAGAGCAGCAGCGCACAAACCGCCGCCGCGAGGAGCCGACGGATCGCGAAGTAGCCCAGATCTTGTGGCATCGCCTTACTTCCAGTCCTCTTCGGATTCTTCCTCTTCCGCGTCCTCAACGAAGTCCTCGTCCTCTTCCTCCTCCAGCTCTTCGGCGGATTCCAATTCAAGCGGGTCGGTCCCGATTACCTTCAGGTCCGCTCCACATTCGTCGCAACTGATGGAGTCGCCTTCGTCTACATCTTCTTCATCGACATCGATGGCCCCGTCGCATACCGGGCATGTAACCATAACTAGAGATCCTCCCGGACACCCTTACAATACATTTAACGAAAGTGCGCCGTGCTTGCAACTGTATTGTACAGCGTTTGCGGGTCAGCGAGCGGCCTGTTTCGCCAGCCGGCGGCGCGTGGTGGCGGGCACAATTCCCTTCATCCGCATATACAAAAAAAGCTGCGCCCTATGGGTCAGCTCGTGCTCCTTAACAAACTGTAGCATTTCCAGGCGCGTGACCCGCGCGCCGTCAACGCGCGTGACTATCCCGGAATAAAATTCCGGCGGCTGGCCCGCCAGTTCTTCCGTGCGTTTCGTGACACTGGCGCGCAGTTCGCGCGCCAGATCGTCTGCGCCGGCGCCCTCGGGCAGCAGCGCGAACCGGGCCATTTTCTCCCGGAATTGCGGACCCCCCAGATGCTCGTCGCCTTCGAGCAGCAGGCCGGTCAGGCCATATCCGGAGATCAAAATGTGGCGCGCGATTTGGCCGAACGTCATCAGGTCCGCGGCGGGCTTGTAGTCGAACTCCCCGGCCGGAAACTCTTCCACGGCCGCGGCCGTGTCGGCGCGGATCGTCTTCCAGGAATCCAGAACTTGTTCTAGTCTCACCATACGCTTCCATTGTACTCATGGTGCGCAGCGGCAGCCCTGCCGCGTCCTGGAACAAAAACTGTAGTACGCTATCGCGCATGCGCCCCACCGCCGCACTGATCCCGCTGCTAATGCTTACCGCGTGCGCCCGCCGTCCAGATCCGTTACCCGGCTTTCCACGCGTCTTTTTATGGGCTTGGGAGCGCCCTGAAGACCTGCGCCGGATCGACACGCGTTCCGTCGGCGTCGCGTTTTTAGCCCGCACCGTGTGTCCGCGCGATGACGGCGTGTTTGTCCGCCCACGCATGCAGCCTTTGCTGATTGCGCCGGGCACAGTGCTGATGTCGGTGGTCCGGGTAGAGAGCGGCGGTCAGGGTGCGCGCGCCGACATTCCGCGCACAGCTCGCGCAATTGCGGACGCCGCTGGGCTTCCGGGCGTGCGGGCGCTACAGGTCGATTTCGACGCGGTAGCCTCCGAGCGCACATTCTACCGTGCGCTCCTCCAAGATCTGCGCCACCGCCTGCCTGCACACCTGCCGCTTTCCATCACCGCGCTGGCTTCCTGGTGTGAGGCCGATACCTGGATGGATGGCCTGCCTGTGGCGGAAGCCGTGCCGATGCTATTCCGCATGGGTCCCGATCGCTATTCGCCGGGCAGCGATTTCCGCGCCGGCTTGTGCCGCTCGAGCGTTGGAATCTCGACTGACGAACTTCCCTCCCGCATCCCACCGGGGCGGCGTGTGTATGTATTCGATCCGCGTGTATGGTCTCCGAACCACGTGGAGGCAGTGTTGCGAAAGGTCGGCCAATGGCAAAGCGCGCTCTAAGTCTCTTGATTGTATTTCTGATGGCCGGGATGTTGATGGCACCGGGCGATCTTTCAAGTTGCGGCCCATTCCTGCCCGAGACCGTGTTCACCAGCAAGATCGGCCCGATCGACGAGGCGCAATTTTTCCGCGGCCAGTTCGACATCCTGCAACCGCAGTACGGGCACATCTATCTGATGGCCGCCTATCGTTATCTCACAGGCCTCGGTCTAACCAAAGCCGACCAGCAGGCGCTAACCGCGAAACCCGCGAGTCCCGATTTTTGGGGCGACAGAGGATCGCCGTCGATGCCGGTATGGCTTCGGGTGCGTAACCAAGTGGGCGCGCCGCATCTGGATCAAATCGATTGCTTCAAGTATCTGCCCGATCGTTCTTATATCCTGAATTGCGCCGACGACGCGTTCCGTAACGCGGCGGACACCCTGGTCGCGCGCGGACGTGCCGGCGCTTCGCACGACGAACTTAGAGCCTGGGTGGCCGCGCAGGACCAGGTGTTCGCGAATTGCTCTGTGCCGCTACCGTGGGCGCCTCCACCGCAGCCTGTGGGACCATTCATTCCGTCAGTTCTGCCGGCTGCCGCCGCGCCCTGGATGCGAGCGGACCGCGCCTACCAGATCGCGGCTGCGGAGTTCTACGCCGGTCAGTTCGACGCGGCGTCCGTCGATTTCCTGAAGATCGCCGCCGACCACTCGTCGCCCTGGCACGGTATCGCGCCCTATCTCGCCGCGCGCGCGTTGATCCGCAAAGCCACGGTAGTCGATGCCGCCGCTGCCCCGGCCGCCCAGGAGCAACTGCGCAAAGCGATCGCCGACCCGGACGCCGCCGCCTGGCACGACAGCGCGCGCGGCCTGTCGCGCTTCTTGCGCACGCGTACGGAGCCGGCTCAGGCAATCGACGAACTGGCCCATGAGGTCGCCACGCAGAAAACTGGTGTCGCGGGGGCGATGCAAGACTACCGGATCATGCTCGACCAGTATGCGAGCCGCAGCCAGGAGCCGCCGCGTGATGAAGATCTCGCCGAGTGGATCGCCACCATCCAAAAGGGACCCGCCGACCACGCGCTCGATGCCTGGCGGGTCAAGCATTCGCTGCCTTGGTTAGTCGCCGCTCTGACCTATGCTAACGGGCCGAACCCGGAGTTGATGGCGGCCGCCGCGCAGGTCCCGGACGGTTCGCCCGCGTTTCTGACGGTGGAGTTCCATCGGCTCCGCCTGATGCCAGGGGACGAGGCGCGAGCCGGACTGGACGCCATTCTAGACCGCAAGATGCCAGTGACCGCACGCAATCTGTTCCTTGCGGAGCGCATGCGCGTGGCGCGCGATTGGGACGACTTGCTGCGCCACGCGCCGCGGACTGCCGCCGCTACCGCCTATGGAGGCTTCTACTCGGGAGAAACGCCCATCACCTCGCGACCCGAGCAGCAGTTCGACGATGACGCGGCGCGGATAATGGATCGGCAGGCGCCGCTCGCGCTGTTAATATTGGCCGCACGGAATTCCAGCTTGCCGCCCAATCTGCAATTGCGGGCGGCGCGGGCCGTTTGGGTGCGGTCCATCCTGCTCAATGACAGCCATACGGCGGTCGCGATCGCGCCGGTGCTGGCATCGCTCGCCCCGTACCTGAAGCCATACCTCGACAGTTACCTGGCAGCGCCCGACGATCAGACGCGAACATTCGCGTCGGCGTGGCTGATGCTGAACAATCCCGGCATGCGAACCTCGATCGATGCCGGCATGGGCCGCCTCACAGCCACGCCGAAGATCGATCCCTTCCGCGACAACTGGTGGTGCCCCGCGGATACGGCCAAGGCCGCGCGCCAGCCGATGAACGCGCCGCTCGAATTGCTGTATCAGGGTGCTTCGCCGGAAGCCGGGTTTCTTTCTGCGGATCAGCGCGCCGCGGCTCGCGCGGAGCAGGCGCGGCTCGGCGACGCTCCGGCGGCCTCAACTTTCATGGCCCGGCAAACCGTCCTATGGGCAGGCGGGCATCCGGACGATCCACGCGTACCCGAGGCTTTGCGCCTCTCGGTACGAGCCAGTCATTATGCCTGCGGGGGCGATGCGCAGACGGACGAGTGGGTGAAACGCGCGTTCCGCATGCTCCATAGCCGCTATCCGGCGAGCGAAGCGGCCCGCCGTACGCCTTATTGGTATAGCATCCGCTAAGCTCTACCTTTGCACTATGCTATATCTATGTCCCGCTGGTGCAGCCTGATCTTTCTTCTCTCCCTGTTGCCCTCTCAGACGTTCGCGCAGCACGCCGCGCAGAGCGCCACGCAAAGTAGTGGCATCCGCGTCGTGATGACGCAATCCGAAGAAGCCTGGAACCGTGGCGACCTGCCGGCGTTCGCCGCATACTACGACGATTCGCCGGAAACGACTTTTGTCGGCAAGGAAGTGGTCCGCGGAGGTGTGCAGGCGATTCTGGCCCGCTATCGTAAAGCCTACCCGACCCGCGACGCCATGGGCACGCTTTCATTCTCGAATCTCGACGTGCGCATGCTCACGCCGGATCTGGCGCTGGTCACCGGCGAGTTCCATTTGGAGCGCACGACCGCGGGCGGCGGAAACGCCGCCGGGCGCTATACGCTGATTCTGCGGAAGAGGCGCGACGGCTGGAAGATCATCCACGACCACACCAGCAGCTAAAATGCGTATACTGGTTTCATGCTCAAAATGCTGCTGTCTGCTTCTATGCTTGTGGTCTTCGCTGCGGCCCTGTTCGGCGCCGCCAGCGTTTACGAATTCACGTTGAACTCCATCGACGGTGCGCCCGCGCCGCTGGCCGCCTACAAGGGAAAAGTATTGCTGCTGGTGAATGTGGCCAGCAAGTGCGGCTTCACGCCGCAGTACACGGAACTTGAAGCGGTCTATGAGAAGTATAAGGGCCAGGGTTTGGTGGTCGCTGGTTTTCCGGCCAACAATTTCGGCGCGCAGGAGCCTGGCACCAATGAAGAAATCAAAACCTTCTGCACCCGTAAGTACAGCGTGACATTCCCGATGTACGCGAAGATCTCCGTGAAGGGCGCGGATATTGCGCCGCTATACGACTATCTGACGAAGTCCACAGGGGGCGACATCAAATGGAACTTCACCAAGTTCCTGATCGGCAAGGACGGGTCGATAGTGGCCCGCTTTGAATCGAAGGTCAAGCCCGACGATCCGGAAGTGACTGCCGCCATCGAAAAAGCTCTAGCTCAGTAAGTTGGGCGGCCATGCTTGGCCGCTGTCGGCAGGATGGCCGACCCACCGAGCTTCAATGTGCTTCGTTGTCGCTGGCGACGGATGGCGCGACAGGTTCCAACTCGTCGTCGCCATCCTCGGCCAGATCGTCTTCCAAGTCCAATCCTTCGTCCGATAGACCGTCCCCAGATCCCGGAGAGCCCTTCTCCAACTTTCGCTGGACCCGCCGCGCGGCTTTATCGCGCTGCTTCTCCTGGCGGGCGAGTTCTTTTTGGCGTTTCTTAAATGTTGTGCGAGATCTCATGGCCATAAAGTTCCTCTTTCGCTCTTCTCGTGGCTTGGGTCGACGCTTGGGTCGACGACTAAGTCAATTTGCGCACCGCCCGTGCGGCCGCCCGGCAGATTACCAGCGGGGCTCGCGGCGCTGGCGAGGTCCGCCGCCACCGCCCCCGCCGCCGCGCCCGGGACGGAAACCGCCGCCGCCACCGCCATGCCCGCCACCCTCCACCTTCGGACGGGCCTCATTGACGTTCAGTGCGCGACCGCCGAAGTTAAACCCGTTTAAGGCGGCTATGGCGCGCTCCGCTTCGGCTGAGTCTGTCATCTCCACGAAAGCAAAGCCGCGCGACCGGCCGGTATCGCGGTCCGTCATCAAGCTGACGCGCTCCACGGTCCCGTGCTGCTCGAAGAGCGAACGGATGGATTCTTCCGTCGCCTTGAAATCCAAGTTGCCTACAAAAATCTTCTTCACGGTGATCTCCTCGTATTTGAAAGCGAGCAGACTAGGCGCAACTCTCGGCCAGGTTGCGGGCAAATCAAATTCGATTCCATAATACCAGATTTCCGTACACTAAGGCCGCGCGTCGAAAGAACTTTGCGCACTCTCCGTCTCCGGATTTGTGCAGAATTGCTCATCTAAACGATGGGCCCACCGTAACTTACGTGTCCAGGATCATGTAGGTTACCAGCGCCACCGCCGCTGGCCTTCTCCCACCGTCGAAGATATCCACGCGGCCGCAACAAAGCCGTGCGCCGACCTTCACCAAGTGCGCCCGCGCCGTGACCTTGCCTTGTGCCACCGGCCGCAGATAGTTGATCTTCATCTCGACGGTCGTCGCGGCGCGCGGACGGCCCAGGTGCTTTGCCAGCGCCATGCCCACCGCCACGTCGGCCAGCGTCGCCGTCACCCCGCCATGCAGCACACCTGATCCGTTCATCAACTCGGGCCGCAACCGGCACTCGATGGTCACGCCGTCTTTGTTGAGCCGCACCAACCTGAGTCCTACGTGCGCGTTAAAGGGGATTTCTTGCAGAAATTCTTTCAGCTTTTCGAATGTCATAAGGAGGGGGACAATAGACCGCAGCTATCATCACACGGTATCACGACGGAACGGCGATGCCATTCGCACAAACTGAAATAGGCCCGCCACGGCAGTTTGCCGGACGGGCCAGGACCCCACAGCTTGGGGAGCGTTGCTGGAGAGTGGCTAAGGTTCGATGGCGAAAACCTCCGAAACCGTACTGCCGCCGATGTAGCTCGTGGTCCCATACAGTACTCCGTGCGGACCGATTGCCAGAGTCGTTGGTGCGCCCGTCGCGCCGTTAAACGGAAAACTGTAGATTTGGTCCTCGGTCCATGTACCGCCGGACGACACCGGCGGCGTCAACGAGAACACCGTGCCAAATCCCCCGGTTCCACCATCCGAGGTCACCCCGTACAGGCTTCCGTTGTTTCCCACTACCACGCATTGCGGGCCCAGGCCGTCATCGGCCACAGATCCGAATGAATACAACGTGTTTTCGGTCCAGACGCCCCCGGACGATATGGGTGGCGTCAGCGAGTAGACTATTCCACCGGAATCCGGCGCGCTACCGGGCGCCGCAGTGCCGTACAGGACCCCATTGCCGCCGAGCGTAAGACCCGTGGGGCTCGAGATCACGCTGCTCGGCGGAAGGTTGTAGATAACATCGTACGTCCAAGTGCCAGCCGCCTCGGTGAGCGAGAATACCACACCGCCCCCGAGGGTCCCGCCGATCACGGCGAACCCATACAGCGCCGGCGCCCCGCCGGGCCCCTAGCCGAGAACCACGTTGTTCGGGACTTGGCCTCCAGTACCGTCCTCGACGAAGCTATAGAGCACGCTTTCAGTCCAGTCGCCACCTTGTGTCGTGGGAGGGGTTAATGAAAATATCGTGCCGCTTCCTTCACCTCCGCCTACTCCGGTCGAAGCTCCGCCTTGCCCCGTCGTTCCGTAAAGTACCGGCAGTTCGCCGTTCCTGAGGTCCACCGCGAGGGGCGCCAGGGGAAGCCATCCGTCGGTCCCGTGAAAGCTGTGCAGGACGTGCTCAGTCCATGAACCGCCTGGCGTCGGCGGCGGGACCAGGCTGAAGACGGCGCCCTTGCCAAATTTTCCGCCGCTTTCGGTTGTTCCATAGAGAACCGGGAGACCTCCCGAATAGCCGCCGATGGCGACGCCAAACGGATACGTCCCGTCCGACGGATAAGAACCGAAGTCGTAAAGCGTAGTATAGGTCCAGGGGTTCCCAGGCGTTGCTGGCAGCGTCAGGGAGTATATACTACCCAAACCGTTGGCGCCTCCGGTCTGAGTCGCCCCGTACAGCGTGCCGCCGGTGCCGGCCAACGCCGTAGGTCCGACCGCTTCGCCAAAGTTGTAAATCTGGTTGTACCCTGGGTGCTGTGCGAGTAAAGCCGTTGCGCCCGCCAGGGACGTCAATAGTCGTAGGGCCGGCATCCATCGGCTCCGTTTTCCAAAGTTTCTCTCGTTGTTCATGTAAATTCCTTTTGTCTGAAAAATTTGCGCGAAGCCGACCGATAATGCGTCCCTGTGGTAGTCTCCGACAGGCTCCCCCGGCTCCTGGCCTATTCGCGGACAGACCAAAGCCCGCCACGGCAGTTGCCGGGCGGGCTAGGACGCAGAACCTCGGGAGGTTGCCAGTCCGCGGTCGACACTATAGGGTCAGCTCGAAGACGACACCCACACCGGCAGAGCCGCCACGGTTGGTGACGCCGTAGATCACACCACCCGGCGCGAGGATGATGCCGTTGAGCGGAAACCGCCCATCGCCGCCATCGAAGGTATGCAGCAGCAACTTGGTCCATGCGGCGCCCGTTGTCGAGGGTGGCGTCAATTCATAGATAGTTCCGGCGCCTGCGCTCCCGCCCTCGTCGGTTGTGCCGTAGACTTTGCCGCTCGGGCTCACCACGGGCGGGTTAAAAGGCAACGAGCCATCGTGGCCGCCGGTAAAAGCATAAATCACATTTTCGGTCCAGGTACCGCCCGCGGTCGCCGGCGCCTGAAACTGGAGTACCGTCCCGCATCCTTCGCTACAACCCGTGCCACCTAACTCTGTGGCGCCATAGAGCGATCCATCGGGACCGAATACCACGCCGCTGACCGAATATGGTGTGCCGTATAGCAAGTGTTCCCCCCAGGCGTCCCCGGCAGTCGCGGGCGGCGTCAGAACGAACAGCTCGCCGCTCGCGGTTTCGCTTAGGGAGCCGGCCGTGACCCCGTAGAGCCGTCCATGGTTGTCGAACACCGGTGTCCCGGCAGGGTGATATCCATCGACGCTAGGGTCAAAGCTGTGCAGGACGTTGTAATTCCAGGCGCCAGCACCCGCAGGTGGCATCAACTCAAACGCCACGCCACCTAGGTCTCCACTGGCGAAAAATCCGCCCTGGCTGGCAAAGCCATACAACCCGCCGCCTGCGCCGAAGACCAAGCCGCCAATCGGCGCGGCCCCTTGCGCCACAGTGGGAAACGTCGCCAGGATCGTGTGAGTCCACGGATCGCCGGGCACAGTGGGAGGGGTCAACTCGAATACCGTGCCAGTATACGCCTCGTTAACCACTGCGCCTCCTCCCTCAGTCGTGCCGTACAAATTGCCTTGGGCATCGAAGACTAGGGGCCCGTTGGGTCCGGCTCCATCGCCCTCGCCCTGAAAACTATAAAGCACGTTGTACGTCCAGGCGCCCCCAGAAACCGCCGGAGGCGCTAACTGGAAGACGACGCCGCAACCGTCCGTGCAGAATGGGGACACTCCGCCGCCGCCGCTGGTCACGCCGTAAAGCGCGCCATTTGCGTCGCGGACCAGATTTCCCGACGGGTCCCATCCTGCCGAACCTACCGTAAATGTGTACAGCGTGGTCATCACCGGAGCTTGTGCCGGAAGCAACGTCGCCGCCGCCAATCCAATCGCCCCGGCAAGAGCGCCGTTCGCCAAATGTTTCGCGGCCCGCATTAGGCCGCGTCCTGAACTTCCTTTTCTCAATTGCATTTAATTATTCTTCCTTCCTGTCGTTTTTTCCCCACATTCGTAAATGCGCAAAACCGACGCCATTTGGTGCAGTGGCGCCGATTATATTTCGTGGGCCTGGCCGGACGAGCAGAGTTTCGATGTTCGTGTAAACTCTTGTCTCACTGGAGAAAGATAGCGTGAAAGGCGGGCGCATACAATGGATTGCGCCTGTTCTCTATCTGAACTGTTAATCGTATGCTGGCAAAGGTGGATGGAGGGCAATCTGAACTACGCGGGGCTACTCGCGGCAGATTCCGCGCTCGCTGCGCCGCACAAACTCCACCAGGTGGCGCGTCTCCGGCGTGGGGATTTCGGCCTCCATGCGCGCCAGCGCATCTGCCAGCTTCAGGCCCGAGCGATACAGGATCTGGTACGCCTTCTTCAGCGCCGCAATATCCGCCTGCCTGTATCCGGCCCGCTTTAGCCCCACCAGGTTCAGGCCCATCGCCGTCACGTTGAAGCCCGAATATAGGAAAAACGGCGGCACGTCGCTGTTAACACGTGTGTTGCCGCCGATCATGGCCAGCCGCCCGATCTTGGAATACTGATGTACTACCACTCCACCGGAGATGAACGCCTGGTCTTCCACCTCCACGTAACCCGCCACCAGTGCGCAACTGCAAATCACGGTGCGGTTGCCGATCTTGCAATTGTGTGCGATATGGCCGGAGGTCATGATGTAGTTCTCGTCCCCGATTTCCGTCACGGATTCCGGTTGCGTCCCGCGCGAAATGGTGTAATGCTCGCGTATCCGGTTGCCGTTGCCGATCCGCAAATAGCTGCGCGCACTGGCGTCGAAGGCTTTGTCCAGCGGATCGGTTCCCAGCACCGTCCCCGCCGAGATCAGATTGCGTTCCCCTAATGTGGTCCAGCGCTTCACAAAGACATAAGGTTCCAACACGCAGCCCGCGCCGATCTCCACATCGGTCTCCACCACGCAGAAATCCCCTATAATGACGCCCGGCCCGATCTTGGCGTCCGGATGAATACGTGCAGTTGACGCAATCACAGCTTGTATCATAAGACATGCGCGTACGTGAACTGGCGGAGTGGTTGGGCGCCACCTTCGAAGGTGACGGCGAAAAAGAACTGACCGGCGTCGCCCCGCTCGAAACCGCGGGCGGCGGCGAGCTTTCCTTCCTGGGCGGCCGCAAAGCGGCGCAACAGGCGGACTTTTCCGCCGCCGGCTGCCTGATCGTGCCTTCCGATTATCCCAGTCCCAGCCGCCGCACGGTGATTCGCGCGCCCGAGCCGCGCACTGCCTTTGCGCGCGCCATGAATCGCTTCTATCCCACGCTGGAGGTCAAGCCCGGCATTCATCCCACCGCGGTGATCGGCAAAGACGTGGAGATCGGCGCTTTAGCTTCGATTGGGCCGCACGTCAATATCGGCGACAGCAGCCGCATCGGTTTGGCCAGTGGCATCGGCGCGGGCTGCTCGATCGGCAAGCGCGTGGTGCTGGGCGAAGGCTGCGTGCTGCATGCCAACGTCACGATTTACGACAACGTGGATATCGGCCGCGGCGTAATTCTGCACTCCGGCTGCGTGATCGGCGCCGACGGGTTTGGCTACGTTTTCGAGAACGAGCGCTATCATAAGTTCCCGCAAGTGGGCCGCGTCGAGATCGGCGACTTTGTGGAGATCGGAGCGAATTCGTGTGTCGACCGGGCGGCCCTGGGTGTCACGCTGATCGGCGAAGGCACCAAGCTGGACAATATGGTGCATGTCGGCCATAATTGCCGCATCGGGCGGCACGTGGTGGTGGCGGCGCAAACCGGCTTTTCAGGCGGCGTGGTGGTGGAGGATTACGCGGTCATCGGCGGACAAGTCGGGATCGGCGACAAGGCCCGCATCGAAACGCGGGCCGTGTTAGGGTCCGGATGCGGTATCCTGACTTCCAAAATTGTGCGCTCCGGGCAGACGGTTTGGGGCACGCCGGCGCGGCCTTTGAAGGAGCACCTGGAGCAGCTCGCCAATCTGGCGCGTCTGCCCGAGATGCGCCGCCAGTTTGTCGATTTCAAGCGCCGTCTGGCGCACTTGGAAGAAAAGCAGAACTAGACGTGCGTGATCCGTGTTAGTCAGTGTGGTTGGTGAGCATTCCGTGAGATGCTAATAGTGACGTGAGATGCTAATAGTGGTAGGCGGGCATTCCCGCAACATAGGAAAAACCTCCGTAGTGGCGGGCATCATCCAAGCGCTGCCCGAATTCGACTGGACCGCCATGAAGATCACGCAGTTCGGCCACGGCATCTGCTCAGCCTCCGGCAAAAACTGCGACTGCTGCCTGTCGTCCGATCACCCCTATGCCATCGCGCAGGAACGCCACCCCGGCCGTTCCGATACAGGCCGCTTCCTTGCGGCCGGCGCGCGCCGCTCCTACTGGGTGCGCACAGCTACCGGGCAACTTGCGAACGCATTGCCGGCTGTGCGCGAAGTGCGCGCCGACAGCCGCAACCTGATCGTAGAATCCAATAGCATCGTCGAATTCTTGACGCCGGACTTATATCTGGTAGTACTGGACTTTGGCCAGGGGGATTTCAAAGCTTCCGGCCGCCGCTTCCTCGGCCGGGCCGACGCATGCGTGGTGATTGAGCGCAGCTTGCCCGAGCCCCTCTGGAAAGACGTGCCACGCGACGCTTGGGACGGTAAGCCGCGCTTCCCGGTACGGCCTCCTCAGTACATCACGCCGGCGCTGGCCGCTTTTGTCAACGGACGGCTGCTGGCGCCTGTCGCTTCGGGCACCGGCGATGCGTCCGGATAGTGAAGTCTCAACAGGGCCTCATGCATGATGCGGTTGGCTTCGCCCACCTGCTCTTGCAACAGTTCCAGTTGTTGCCGCGCACGTCGATCTGTGGCCGGCAAGACCAAATTCAAATAGTCGGCGCAGGCGTCGATCACACTGAGCGGTTGGCGCAGATCGTGTACAAGAACGCTCATAATGGGCCAAACCCCCTGCTGGAGCGGATTGGCGGCGATGTCGGGAGCAAGTGTGGGCATGTAATGTGAACTCGGGGGGCACGGACGATTATAACCCAGTTGTAACGCAAAGCAAGCGAATTTATGCCGGAATTTTTTCGAGCCGTGCCAGACCGGATATACTGGAGAAGCGATGACTATCGACGAGCGATTCGAGCGCATCGAACACGTCACGGCGGGATTGGCCGAGGAGCGCCGCAAAGACCGTGAAGAGTTCCGCGGCCTCTGGCGCGACACACAACGGCAATTGAATGAGCTGACCGGAAAGGTTGCCGACCTAGGCGACCGGATCGGCGTGCTCGCAGAGGAAGCCGCCGCGAGAGACCGCGAGACTGATCGCCGCTTCCGCGAGACAGACGCGCGCATCGCATCGCTGGTCTCGGCGATGGGCGAGTTCATCGCCAGCCAAGCCCGCAAATAGACCGGCCGCGCGCCGCCATACCCCGAGTCAAACGGAGCCGCCAGCAGCTTCCACTCGGTTCCGTCCCTGACGCTTGGCGCGATACAAAGCCGCGTCCGCTGCGCGCACCAGATCGTCGGCCTGCGGAATCGCCGGCGGGACAGCCGCAGCCGCTCCCAAGCTGCAGGTGAGCTGGATTTCAGTATCGCCGGATCGGAAGCATTCGCCTTTGATCGCATCGCGGATGCGTTCCGCCAGCGCCACGCCGCCTGCCAGATCACAACCCGGCAGCACCATCAGAAATTCCTCGCCGCCATAGCGGCCGACCGCATCGTAGCGCCGCACCGACGCGCGCATACATGCCGCCGCCTGACGCAACACCGCATCGCCGGCCATGTGGCCAAAACGGTCGTTAATAGGCTTAAATCCGTCCAGGTCCGCCATCAGCGCGATCAAAGGTTGGCCGCTGCGGCCGGAGCGCGCCAGTTCATTCTGGAGAATGTCGAAGATGGCGGTGCGATTCCAGAGTCCTGTGAGTCCGTCGCGCGTGGCCTGCTCGCGCAATGCTTCGCGCGCTTCCACCAGTTCTTCCTGTAACGCCAGCACCCGCCGTCCGGCGCGCAGGCGGGCGCGCAGCTCATCCACCTGGAATGGCTTCACGATGTAGTCGTCCGCGCCCGATTCCATGCCTTTCACAACGTCTTCCAAATCCGCACGGACGCTCAGCAGCATCATGTAAACGTAGCGGTCGCGAATATTTGCGCGCACCAACCGGCATACATCCGCTCCTTCCAAGCCGGGCATCATCCAATCGAGTAGCGCCAGGCGCGGCCCGTCGTCCTTCCGCAGCACATCCCACGCTTGCTGGCCGTCGGTGACCGTGGTCACGGCGTAACCCCATTCCAGGAGCATCTTTTGCAGCATGTCCCGAAATACCGGACTGTCGTCCGCCAATAGAATTTGGGGCGGCGAATGATCCCGCAGAATGGGTGAATCCATTGAATCGCCCACATTATACCCTTTTGGTTAGGCGGGCAGGCGTGGCGCGGCACACATAGGTACGAGTTGGTGCGCCACAGTCTGCCATGTTCTACGATGGTTGCATACGCACACAAGAGGCTGAATAATGTCCGACGAAATCGATCTCCGGAAAACCTACGACGCCATCGTGGTAGGCTCCGGCGCAGGCGGCGGTATGGCCGCGCATGTACTGACCTCCCACGGCATGCAAGTGCTTCTGCTGGAAGCGGGCAAGAAGCTCGATATCAACCGGGAGTTGAAATCGATGGAGTGGCCCTACGACCACCCCCGCCGCGGCGACATGCCGCCCGATTCGCACGCTCTCTCCGGCGCCGAGTACGCCATTCGCCAACCGCCCTACGCCAAGGGATCGCCCTACAAACACGTTTATTCGTACGTGGAGGACGGCAACGGATCGGATTACGCCAAGGATATCGTAGTCGATGAGAAAGACCATCCCTTCACCGGCACGCAGTACGCCTGGGTGCGTGCGCGCTGCCTGGGAGGCAAGACCAACATCTGGGGCCGCTTGGCGCTGCGCCTGTCGGATTACGATTTCAAGGCCGCCTCGCGCGACGGCTACGGCGAAGACTGGCCCATCTCCTACGCGGATATCTCGCCTTACTACGACAAGGTGGATCTGTATCTCGGCATTTCGGGCCACAAGGAAAACCTGCCCTATCTGCCGGACAGCCTCTTCCAGCGGGCGGTCCGCCTGAATCCAGCCGAGGTGACGCTGCGCGAGAGCCTAGCCAGGATGGACCGCGTGCTGACGCCCTATCGCGCCGGCGTCACCACCGACGGACTGAAGCACAACAAGTACCGCGTCCATTGTTACGGGCGCGGCGCATGCGACCGCCGCGTGGGAGGCTGCGACATCCATGCGGCGTTTGATTCGCCCACCGGCTTGATTTACCCTGCCATGGAAACCGGCAACCTGACGCTGCGCACCAATGCCACGGTGGCCGAAGTCACCGTCGATAAGGACACCGGCAAGGCCAGCGGCGTCGCATTCATCGATACCGAGACGGGTAAGAGCTATACGGCGAAGGGGCGCACGGTGCTGCTGGCCGCATCCACGCTCGAATCCGCGCGCCTGATGCTGCTTTCGAAATCGAGCCTGTATCCGAATGGCATCGGCAACTCCAGCGGCCATGTCGGCCACAATTTCTGCGAACATCTGATGGGACCGGGTGTTTCCGGGCTGGACAAAGAGTTGGTCGGCAAGCCGCGCACGTTGGACGACGGACGGCCCGGCTCATTCTACGTGGCGCGCTACCGCAACCTGACGGACCGCAACCCGAAGTTCCTGCGCGGTTACGGATTCGAAGGCGGCAGCGGAACCGGCATGTTCCCCGATAACGCGTACAGCACGCCCGGTTTCGGTTCCACCTACAAGAAAAGCGTCCGCGATTATGCCGGCGCCTTTATTGGCATGGGCGGGTTCGGCGAGGTTCTGCCGCGCTACGAGAACTATGTGGAACTCGATCCGGAGGTCAAGGACCGGTGGGGCATCCCCGTGCTGCGCTTCCACATCAAGTTCGGCGACAACGAAAAGAAGATGGCCGCGGACATGGCCGATTCCGCCCGCGAGATGTTCGAAGCCGCTGGCTTTGCGGAGATCAACGTGAATCGCGAGATTCTGACCGAGGGATACTCGATCCACGAGCTGGGCACGGCGCGCATGGGCACCGATCCGAAGAAATCGGTTGTGAATCAGTTTCAGCAATCGCACGATGTGAAGAACCTGCTGGTGGTGGACGGCAGCACGCACGTGAGCGCGTCGTGCCAGAATCCGACGTGGACGATCATGGCGCTCTGCTGGCGCTCCTGCGACCACCTGGCGGAAGAGTTGAAGAAGGGGAACGTCTGATGTCTTACGAAATCAATCGCCGCGATTTGATCCGGATCGGCGCGGGCGCCGTAGTGGCTGCTCCCGCCGTTTTCGCCGTCACCGATGCGCCGAAGTTTTTCACGCCCGCGGAATTCGCCCTGTTGGATGAACTGGCGGAAACGATCATCCCGGCGGACGACCACTCGCCCGGTGCGCGCGCCGCGAAGGTGGCCGCGTACATTGACGCGCGCATCGCCGAAGCATTCGACCCCAAGGTCCGCGACGACTGGCGCAACGGCTTGGTATCGGTGGACGACCTATCCCGCAAAATGAACGGCCGTGCGTTTATGGAAGCCGGCGCGGGCGAACGCGTCGCGGTGCTGGAGCGCATGGCCAAGAACGAGATGAAGCCCAAGGCTCCGGAAGAAGTTTTCTTTGGCGAATTGAAGCACGCCACGGCGCAGGCTTACTACACGTCGAAAATCGGCATTCACCAGGAGATGGAGTACAAGGGTAATGTGATGCTGGATGAGTTTGTGGGGTATGAAGTGAAGTGAGCGGAGAACCGCCTGTGCACGGCTATCAGCAATCTGCTGCCGCATCGCGCTGAATGGCGATTCAACGGGCTGGTTCCGCGGCCCGCGCCAGTCAGCCACCGCGCGCGATATCACTTCTTCGCATTACGCAAGGTCCTTGGATTGACGCTCAGGCGAAGGTTCCTCGTTTGCGATTGGTTGCTTCCAATGGCCTGCATCTCCAACCAACACGGCCAGACTAGCCGACGGCGGCGGGCGGGTGTGTGGTAGCCTGTCTCCATGCAGATCACTCTCGAGGTCCCGGACGAATTCGCCTCCCCGCTCCTGCCGGCTGGCCAGGATCCCGCCCGCGCCGCCCTTGAGGCCATGGCCCTGGAGGCCTACCGCGAGCATCGCTTGACTAGTTATCAGTTGCGGCAACTGCTCGGCATCCCCTCGCGCTACGAGCTGGACGGCTTTCTCAAGGAGCATCAGGTTTGGCTCGAATACTCTATTGAGGATTTCGAGCGGGAGCGCGTCAGAAGTGAGGAACTCTGGCAAAAGCGGCAAGCCGAACAGACCAAGGAGCCGGATCACGAGCGCCGCGCGGGATGATTGTCGTGGCCGATACCAGCCCGCTCAACTATTTAGTGCTGATCGAACAGATTCATCTATTGGCGGCTCTTTATGGGCGAGTGCTGGTTCCCCCGGCGGTGGTGGCCGAGCTAAACGCTACCCAGACACCGGAACGGGTTAGATATTGGATCCAGCGCAGCCCTCCGTGGCTGGAGACCCGGTTTCCGGCGCACATGCCCCTGGATTTTCCAGAGATCCTCGGGCCGGGTGAGCGCGAGGCTATTGCCCTGAGCCAGGAGATCCACGCCGACGCTTTGCTCATCGACGATTGGGAGGGTCGCCAGGAGGCCGCCCGCCGGCAGCTCACGGTGGTGGGCACACTGCGGGTTCTAGGCACCGCCGCGGAAAAGAGTTTGGTCCATCTGCCAACGGCCATCTCACGACTCCGCGCCACCAACTTTCGCGCCAGCACCGATCTCCTGGCACAACTGCTTGACCAGGATCGGAAGAGAAAGTCATGATTGTCGCATCAGATGACCAGCGCTAGCCACTACTTTTCACGAATGGTAATGATGCGGTTGACCGGGAGATCCTTCTCCACTTGCTCCACCTGCCGCATTCCGGACGGCCACCAGATCTCGACTTTATCGACGCGCCGCGCGTTTGCCAGTCCGAAATGCAGCCGCAGATCGCTCTGCGAAAGATAGCTGCCGCCGCTGCGCACCTCGCCGATCTGCGTCAGCCCTCCGGCGGTGACCCGCACGCGCGCCCCAATGGCGCTCCGGTTGGATCTCACACCCACCAACTTCAAGAGCACCCAGTTTCTGCCCGGCTTGCCGCTTTGCTTCAGCAAGGACGGCGGCTCGTTCTGATTATTGACCAACACTTCTACGTTTCCGTCATTGTCGTAGTCGCCGAAGGCCGCGCCGCGCGCGGAATGCTTTTCCAAAATGCCGGGACCGGCCGACTCCGAGATATCCACGAATTTGCCATTGCCGGTGTTGTGATACAGAATCGCGCGGTCCTTGTAGTGTACGTCGATGCCCAGCCGGTCCACTTCGGGAAAGACGTGGCCGTTCACCAGCAGCAGGTCCTGCCAGCCGTCGTTATCGAAATCGAAGAAGCCGCAGCCCCAGCCCACGAAGCGGGTATTCAGGGCCATGCCGGCGGCCAGCGTGGCGTCGTCGAACTCGCCGCGGCCGCGGTTGTGATAAAGCGTTTCGCGCTCGTCGGAGAAGTTGGAGCGAAAAATATCCGGCCATCCGTCGCCATCGTAGTCGGCCGCCGCGGCACCCATGCCGGAAAGCGCGTTGCCGTTGTCGTCGAAGGCCGTGCCGCGCATCGACGCTTCGTCCACGAAGGTGCCATCGCCGCGGTTGATGTACAGAATCGAGGGCGTCTGGTCGCAGGCCACGTAGATATCGGTAAGACCGTCGTGGTTGAAGTCGCCGGTCAGTACGCCAAGCGCGTAATTGTGCGACGGTTTGGCGATACCGGAGGCCGCCGAAACATCCGCAAAAGTGCCGTCGCCGTTGTTGTGGTAAAGGATATTGCGGTCGAACGGAAGGCCGCGCGGCCCGCACGCCACCGGCAGTTCGCGATACCAGCAATAGGCGTTTTCCCCAGGCTTGGGAGTAGTTCGAAAATCGAACTGGAGGTAGTTGGCGACGAACAAATCGAGGTGGCCGTCGTTGTCGTAGTCCAGGAATGCACAGCCGGTGTTGTACCGCACGCGGTCCTGCACCAGGCCGGCCTTGAGGGTCACATCCTCGAAACCGTGGCCGCCCTTATTGCGGTACAGAACATTTTGGCCCCAGTAAGTGACTAACAGATCGGTGTAGCCGTCGTTGTCGTAGTCTCCGGCGCAAACGCCTTGGCCCCAGCCGGAATGCTCGAGACCCATCTCTTTAGTGACGTCGGCGAACTTACCATTCCCAAGGTTGTGGTAAAGCCGGTTCGTCCCGCCCGTGCCGGAGACCAAGAAGACATCCAGCAGGCCGTCGTTATCGTAATCCAGAAAGGCCGCTCCGCTGCCGGTGGTTTCGACGATGTATTGCTTCGCGCGGGCGCCGCCGTTGGGAAAGGAATCGGTTAGCCCAGCCTGGCGCGCGACATTATGAAAATCGGCATGAAAATCGGCCGCGGGCGTGGCTGCCCCCAGCATGGCGCAAAGCAGGACCGTTGCGCAGGCGCGTAGCGAATCAAGAAGAGCCAAGTCTCTATATTAGCGTGCGCCCGCCTTTGGATCTGCCGTATCGGCCTGCTCGCTACCGCGCGCAATGCTATACTCCCAGATCCATGTCCCCATCGGAATCCGGCCCCTTTCACCCCGCCGCCCGGCTGTACCGGTTCATCATCCTGGCCTTCGCCGCCTTGATCACCTTCGGCAGTTACTTCGCCTACGATAGCGTCGGCGCCATTGAGACCACTCTGATCCAGGTGTTTCACACCGACCGAGCGGCCATCGGGACGATGTACACCATGTACAGCGTGGCCGCCGTCGTCGCGGTCGGTATCGGAGGCGTTCTCATCGACCGCGTCGGCGTGCGCCGCGCCAGCCTGATCTTCTCCGGCTTCGTGGTGGGCGGCGCCGCCATGGTCGCCTGGGCGCCCAGCCTGCCGGTCCTGTATGCCGGCCGCGTCCTGTTCGGCATCGGCTCCGAATCCGTGATCGTCGCGCAAAGCGCTATTGCCGCGCGCTGGTTCACGGGCAAGGAACTGGCCATGGCATTCGGCATTACCCTCACCATCGCCCGTCTCGGCACCCTGTTCTCGTTCAATACCGAAGAACTGCTGGCCACTCGCTTCGGTTGGCGCGGCGCGCTTTGGATTGCGGCCGCTCTATGCCTGTTCAGCCTGCTTTGCAACTGGATCTATACCCTGATGGACCGGCACGCCGAGCCCATCCTGCATCTGCCCGAGGCCGGCTCCGGCGACAAGATCACTTGGAGCGACGTGGGCAAGTTCCGCCCTTCCTACTGGTACGCGGTGGGAATCTGTCTGACATTCTACTCCGCCATCTTTCCTTTTACGGCGCTGGCCACCGATTTCTTTCACGACAAGTGGGGCATGCCCATGGCTTCGGCGGAAGGGCTCGGTTTCTTCGCCGGCGTGTTCTTCAATCTCACGCATATGTTCACCACCGCGCAGGGCGTCACGTCAATCATCATCGCGGCTTCCATGGTGCTGGCCCCCTTTGCCGGCAACTTTGTCGACCGCGTAGGCCGCCGCGCCAGCCTGATGGTGTTGGGCTCGCTGCTGATTGTGCCCGCGCATCTGCTTTTGGGCCTGACGCACTTTTCGCCGGTGCTCTCCATGATCGTGCTGGGAGCCGCATTCGTGCTGGTTCCGGCCTGCATCTGGCCGTCGGTGCCGCTCATTGTCGATGCGCGCTGTGTGGGCACGGCCTTTGGCCTGATGACTGCCATCCAGAACCTGGGTCTGGCCACTTTCCCTTACGCCAGCGGAGCGCTACGCGACGCCACGCATGCCTATACTGCGAGCCAGGTCATGTTTGCCGGACTTGGCTTCTGCGGCCTGCTCTTCTCGTTTCTGCTGCTGCGCGCCGACCGCCGCGAAGGCGGCCGCTTGGAGCGTGCCAAGTAAGACGGACCTTCCAGCCTGTCCGCCGAACTGAACAGTGTTGCTGTATAATCGGGCTTCCGGCTCGCCGCCCGAAGCATTGCAACCGGATATTTAACTGACGGAGAGGATTTCCAAATAATGGCTCTACCAGCCCTGTTGCTGCTCGCCGCGACCCGCGAGTCGCGCATCACCGCCCTCGACTGGCTCACGATCGGACTCTACTTCGGCATCCTGTTGAGTGTGGCCACCTGGGTGGTGCGCCGCGCCAAGGATTCCGCCACGGATTACTTTTTGGCCGGCCGCAACCTCGGCTGGTGGGTGATCGGCGCTTCCATCTTCGCCTCCAACATCGGATCGGAGCACATCGTCGGACTGGCCGGCTCTGGCGCCACCAGCGGTGTCGCCATGGCCCACTATGAGCTGCATGCCTGGTGCCTGCTGGTGCTGGGCTGGGTCTTTGTGCCGTTCTATATGCGCTCCATGGTGTTCACCATGCCGGAATTTCTGGAGCGCCGCTTCAACGAAAAATCCCGCTACGTCCTCTCGATCGTCTCCATCATCACGTTCATCATTTCCAAGATCGCGGTCGGCATCTTCGCCGGCGGCGTGGTCTTTGGCACGCTGTTCCCGCAGATGAGCCTCTCGATCGGCGGCGTCACTATCGACAGCTTTTGGATCGGCTCCGTGCTGGTGATCCTGCTGACCGGCCTTTACACTACGCTGGGCGGCATGCGCGCCGTGGCTTACAACGACGCCGTGCAGGTCACCGTGTTGATCCTCGGCTCGTTCCTGCTGACCGCTTACGGCCTCATTCGTTTGGGCGGCTGGGCCGAACTGCGCCACTTGTGCGGATCCGATATGTTCAACCTTTGGAAACCGCTGATCCCGGCCGGCGTGCAGGGCACCTGGGCGCCTGTGACGCAGACCAACGCGGCCGGGCAGATCGTGAAGCAGGCCTGGTACTTCAACGACAATTTTCCATGGCTGGGTATGCTCTTCTGCGCGCCTATCATCGGGCTGTGGTATTGGTGCACGGACCAATACATCGTCCAGCGCGCCTTGGGCGCCCCTAACGAGACGGAAGCCCGCCGCGGCAGTATCTTCGCCGCCTTTCTGAAGCTGTTCCCCGTATATCTTTTCATCATTCCCGGACTTATCTGTTACGCGCTGGCTAAGAGCGGTAAGGTTCCCGAACTGACATCCATGATAGGCCCCGACGGCAAGTCGATTCCGGCACTCTCCAACGCGGCCTTTCCCATGATGGTCCAATACCTGCTGCCCGCGGGGATCCGCGGCATCGTAGTGGCCGGACTGCTCTCCGCCCTTATGGGATCGTTGGCGGGCGTGTTCAACGCCTGCTCCACGCTGTTTACCGTAGACCTGTATCAGAAGTGGAAGCCGCAAGCTTCGCAACATCAGCTCGTGCGCATGGGCCGCATGGCCACCATCGTGATGGTTGTGATCGCGTTGGCCTGGATTCCGGTGATTAAGAACGCCAAGGGTCTCTACACTTACTTGCAGTCCGTGCAAGGCTATCTGGCGCCGCCCATCTTTATCGTGTTTTTCCTGGGCGTCTTTATCAAGCGCATGAATGGAGCGGGCGCGCTCTGGGCCATGATCGTGGGCTTCGCGCTGGGCATTTTCCGTATGATAGTCGATACTCCCGTGACCCTGGGCGGGTCGGGATACACGGAAGGATCGTTCCTCTGGATCGTGAATAACATTTATTTCCAGTATTTCAGCGTGCTGATCACGATTGTCTCGGCGATAGTCATGATAACCGTAAGTTACATGACGGCCGCGCCGGACGATCTTAAGATCCAGAGCCTGACTTTCGGCACCGCCACCGAAGCGGACCGGCGCAAGACACGGGCCGGCTGGAGTTGGAAAGAGGTAGCCGCCTCCGGCGTAGTGCTCGTCTGCATCCTCGGCGGCTATCTCTACTTCCGCGGTTGATGTTGACAAATATTTACATGCATTCAAGCGCGGTCTTACACACCCAATTGCCGGCGGAGCGTCGAGTCAATCGGAGGGTATGAAAATGTTGAAGAAGATCGGATTGCCAATCATGGCACTCGGCGCAGTGCTGGCGATAGCGCCCCAACAGGCCAAGGCTGACGACCCGCCATGTCCACCGCCCCCGCCGCCAGACTCAACCTGTCCGGACCAGGGCGGGGCGTATGTGTCCGCGAACCGGGAGTATGTGTACGCGAATCCCACATTCGTGGGAGGGGAACATCGCCATGATGAACCCCACCAGCAAGCGCGGCGCGGGCACGACAGAGTTCGGCGCGACCGCTGACGGCATGCTGCGTTGCGACAAGTTCGCTTGGCGCGGCCTGGCAAAGACACAGCTTCATCGTGTGGCGGCCGCGGTTTGGTGCTGGCGCCGGAACTAGCCGCCGGCGCCAGCATGTTAAAGTGGCATTGCTTCTAACAACATGCGACTGATTCCATTGCTACTGCCGGCTGTAGCTTCGTGCCTGGCCCAGAACGTTGTGACTATTCGTGTGAACGCGGCTGAGGCGCTTGGCCCATTCAAACCAATCTACGCCTATTTCGGTTACGACGAACCGAACTACACATACACGAGAAATGGCCGGAAGCTCGTGGGCGAGTTAGCGGCGATGAGCGCAGCGCCGGTGTACATTCGGACCCATTTCATGCTGGCCACGGGAGACGGAACGCCGGGACTGAAGTGGGGGTCCACGAATGCGTACACAGAAGACGCCTCGGGAAGGCCGGTGTACGATTGGACGATCGCGGATCGCATCTTCGGCACGTATTTGCAAGCGGGCGCTAAGCCGTTTGTCGAGATCGGCTTCATGCCGCAGCCGCTTTCGTCGAAGCCGGAGCCGTATCGCCCAACCTGGATACCGGGCGCGGAGAACCGGGATTACTCCATCGGATGGTCTTACCCGCCCAAGGACTACGGCAAGTGGGGCGAGTTGGTCTACCAATGGGCGAAGCACAGTGTGGAGAAGTACGGGAAGGAGCAAGTGCAGTCATGGTATTGGGAGGTATGGAACGAACCCGATATCTCGTATTGGCACGGAACTCCGGAAGAATACGACAAGCTGTACGACTACGCGGCTGCAGCGGTGAAGCGTGCGCTTCCCTCGGCGAGAGTCGGCGGACCGGCCACCACGGGTCCGTCCGGCACGAAGGCTGGGGCGTTCCTGCGCCAGTTCCTGGAGCACTGCGATCACGGCAGCAACTCCGCAACAGGCAGAACGGGCGCTCCGCTCGATTTCATCACGTATCACGCGAAAGGCCGGCCCTCCGTGGTGGATGGCCATGTTCGCATGGGTATCGCTAAGCATGCCGAAGACGTGGACCAGGGATATGCCATCGTACGCGCATTCCCGAAGTTCGCGACCCTGCCAATCGTGCTGAGCGAGTCTGACCCGGAAGGATGCGCGGCATGCTCGGCGCGCGTTTATCCCCAAAACGCCTATCGCAATGGCGCACTGTACGCGTCGTATACCGCGGCGATGATCAAGAACATTTTCGAGCTGGCGGACCGGCGGCACGCGAACATCGAGGGCATGCTGACCTGGGCCTTCGAGTTCGAGGATCAGCCGTACTTCGATGGCTTTCGGACGCTGGCGACGAATGGCATCGACAAGCCGGTGTTGAACGTGTTCCGCATGGCCGCAATGATGCGAGGGGATCGCGTGAAGACGGAAAGCAGTGGCCGTACCCCGCTCGATACCATGCTCGCCGAGGGCGTCCGCGGCGATCCGGACGTAGATGCACTCGGCGTTCGTTCGGCCCGGGGGATCTCCGTCCTTACATGGAATTATCATGACGACGATGTGCCGGCCGGGGAGGCTCAGGTGCGGTTGGAGATAGCCGGCCTCCCGAGCACGGCTACTCGAGTTTTGGCACGGCACTATCGAATCGATGAGACTCATAGCAATGCCTGGACGGCGTGGAAGGCGATGGGATCTCCGCAGCACCCGACGCCAGAGCAGTATGCCAGTCTGGATGCGTCAGGGCAGTTGCAGCTCGCGGACTCTCCGTGGTGGGTGGATGTGCGAGTTGGCGAAACGAAGCTGGAGTTTTCGCTCCCACGCCAAGCTGTCTCTTTATTGGAACTGAGCTGGTAAATGAGGCTCGTACGGTTGCGGTCATCGCGTTGCGCGGCGGGCGCGCCAATGGACAAATGGGCCAACTTCCGGATGGCCGAAGATACAGCCAGAGAACGGGCCAGTGTGTCTTTCAACTCGGCAAGCAACGGTCCCGCAACGCTCAGTGCGGCAAAACGATCCGCACCGAGCTATCGTCAGGCCGGGCCCCCGCCGGTGCTACACACTGTGTTAGACTCGGGGACCGAAGAGAGTCCAATGTCTCCGAACACCAGTGTTCTAGTTCTTCTGATCGCGGCCAGCGCTATGCCAGGCGCGCAAAGCGACTATCAAAAACAGATCCTGGCGGAGCGCCAGCAGGATCACATTGAAATTCAGGCCGAGGACAGCCCGATTTATGTGATTGGCCGTTATGCGATAGACGAGGCCCCGACCAGATTGGGGAGCGCCGAGGGGAGCACAATCACTCTTCCACCGCGCGCGCCAGCCCGTTTGGGAACCATCGAGCGTAGCGCCGATACGGTGACTTTCACGCCGGCAGGGTCCGTGCCGGTTACGTTAAACGGGAAGAAGATAGAAGGTCCGACCACACTGCAGACCAAAGACAAAGCAGACAAATTACGGGCTGGGGATTTCTCATTCAGTGTGCGGTCGGGAGGTAAGACGATGATTCTCCTCCTGAGGGACCAGCAAAGCTCGTTTGCCAAGAACTTTCATGGACTGCATTGGTTTCCAGTGGACCCGGCCTACAAGTTGGAAGCCAAGTTCACGCCGTATGCCGATGCGAAGTCCGCGAAGGTGCCGGACACGCAAGGCGGCGCACGTGAGATGTCCGTGCCCGGATTCGTTGCCTTCGAGCTTGGGGGAAAAACGCTTCATCTGGATGTTTTTGCAAATTCGCCCGATTACTGGTACCTGATGTTTAGAGACGAAACTAGCGGCAAACAGACCTATGGCGCCGGAAGATATTTGCATATCGATGCGCCGCAAAATGGGAAGGCCATTGTCGACTTCAACAAAGCCTACAATCCGATCTGCGCAGTCTCTCCATTCTTCCCCTGCCCGATTGTGCCCAAGAACGCGCTGCTGCCTGTTCGAGTGGAAGCCGGCGAGCAGTACGCGGACAACCACTAAGCCCAAGGGGCGACTCGCGCCGGTCCGAGCGGCCGCGCTCGCGCAGGGCGCGTCAAGGCGCAAATGCCGGTAGTGAATCGCGATAACCGGAGTTTTGTCCACGTTGAAGCGTTGAGACGAGGGCAGGCGGTACAATCGGCGGATGGATGAAAAAGTGACCCGACGCGGGATGGGTTGGATGCTCGGCAGTCTGGGGCTAAGCTCGGCGCACGCACAGACGCAGAAGGCCGGCACAAGCATCCACCAGGAAGCCGATTTCAAGACTACGCCGCAGCGCATTTACGAGGCGCTGCTGGACGCCAAGCAATTCAGCGCCTTCACCAAGGCTACGGCCGAGATTGAACCGCAGGCGGGCGGGGCATTCAAGCTGTTCGGCGGCCTTATTGAAGGCCGTATCGTGGAACTGGCGCCGAACGAAAGGATCGTACAGGCTTGGCGGCCGGCTTACTGGCCTCCCGGTGTCTATTCACTTGTGAGATTCGAGTTGGTGGTACGCGAACCCGGCGCCCGTGTCGTTCTCGATCACACGGGGTTTGCAGAAGACAAATGGGAGGGCTTGAACGCGGGCTGGCCAGCCCGATATTGGGGTCCGCTGCGCAAATTCCTGAATGCCTGATACCGGTCCCATACTCCGCGAGAGATGATCTTGCCGCCAGCGTTCGCCGTCGCGACGTTAGAGCCGAGCAAATTAGAATCGCGCGGCGGGACAGCCGCACAAAGCCGGTCGGCTTTCCGGTACAATAGTTGACTGTGAAGCCAAAGAAATCGGCAGCCGGGACCATTCAAAAGAACACAACGGCGCCGGCCAAGGCCAAGCCGCAGCGGGGTTTCATCGCCGAATGGACCGTAACCATTATCCTGCTGCTTTTCGGAACCACGAACCTGGTGCAAGCGTTCGTGATCCCGACCGGCTCGATGCAGGACACGCTACTGGTCGGCGATCACCTGCTGGTCGATAAGCTGGCCTACGCGCCTGCGGGAGCGATTTCCAAGCATCTGCTGCCGTACGAGGAGATCAAGCGGGGCGACATTTTTGTATTCCGCTCTCCGGCGGACCTCCACCTGACGCTGGTGAAGCGGTGCATGGGCGTGCCGGGCGATCGCATCCGATTGGTCGACAAGCAGCTTTACCTGAACGGAAGGAAACTGAACGAGCCATACGTTCGGCACATCGCTACTAACATCGACGGCTACCGCGACAATTTTCCTGGCCAGCCGGATATGCAAGTCTCGGAGCACGGCCGGGATATGCTGGAGCACCATGTGTCGGACGGCGAAGTGACGGTGCCGCCGGACAGTTACTTCGCGATGGGCGACAATCGGGACAACTCGCTCGACAGCCGGTATTGGGGATTCGTGCCGCGCGACAACATCGTGGGCAAGCCCGTCATCGTTTACTGGTCCTACGATGCGCCCACCGAGGCGCTGCTGAACCCCACCATCGGTATGGACCACTTGGTCGATATGCTGGAACACTTCTTCACCAAGACGCGCTGGGGACGGACGTTCATGCTGGTACACGGAACGACGATCCAGTGAAGGCCGGTCGCGGCGGAGCGGGCTCAACGAGTATCTTGGGGTTCTGATGCTTACCCCGGCACGCCGGGACTTCCGATCCGCGGTGGGCTGGCCACGGCGGAGCCTGCTACGGCCAGGATTGCCCCCCAAAAAACCAAACTGCCCCACTACTCAAAGGCGTGTCCAAACGCGCATGATCGAGGCGGCAACTTCATCTGCACACGGAGGACCCCCCTCGAAGCCAGCCATGCCGGAAACCAGGTTACACAGGCCTTGTAACGTTGAGTAACAGCGGAAATCGCCTTAACGCTAATACGCCTGTTTCGTTGTACTTATCGTCAACTTCACCCCGATTTCACCCCGCCGTGCTTGAATTCTCCGCGAAGCTGCGGCTAGTCTGACAGAAAAGCCCATGGTCTTCCTGGCACAGTTCAAGCGAGTGGTGATCCTGTCTCCGATCCTGGCGCTTTCCGCCTTCGGCCAGTACGCGCCATGGGCCGATCCGGTCCCCTTTCCCGGCACGCCGTCGGCTGATCTCTTGGTTTTTGGCTGGAAGCCGCGAGGCGTATTTTTTTCCTGGTCGTTTCCCCCCGGTGGCGATGGACCTGGGTGTCGCACCCAAACTCCTACGTCGATCCCCTCAGCTAACCCGGTCGGGGATTTCAACGCCGGTGGCTTCACCGCGTGCGGCGCGCCGATTGATCTCTCCTCGGGAATCGATATCATCACCCATACCGATCTGGAACTGGATGGCAATCTAGGCCCCATCCGGCTCGTCCGGACTATGCGCACGGCGGTCCAAGGCGGCGGCGGGTGGAGCCCTTTCGCGAATGGGGGCAGCCACAATTTCAGTCTGTACATGACGGGCAATTCGTCCGCATCCAGCCTGGCTCTGCCCGACGGCCAGACGATCGCCTTCGAAGCCCAGCCGAACGGGACGCAGATCAATCTAACCAATGCAGCGTGGCAAGGCGCGGTAGTCACTTTCGGCGAGAATCCCTCCGTGCGGTTGAAGAACGGAACGGTTTATACTTTCACTCCCCCGGGGGGATGGTTCGGCTGCATGCTGGCGGCTGTAACAGACGCGAACGGAAACACCATCACGGTGAGCCACAACCCGGACGCTCCATGGCAGGTAACCGCTATCACCGATCCCGTAGGCCGGCAGCTTCTCTTCACATATGACGGCGGTGGATTCGTCAATGAAGGGCGAGTCATCATGATCACCGATCCCCTGGGCCGCAGCGTCAGCTATACATATAACAATTCAATAAACGCTCTCGCCACGTATAGGGACGCCAACGGGGGGGTATGGACTTACAACTATGACGACTTCGGTAACCTCACTTCGGTAGTCGACCCCCGGCAGGTGACCGTTGAGCAGAATACGTATGACAACAATGGACGGGTGATTTCCCAGGTCCAAGCCGATGGGAGCACCATCAGCGTCAATTACACCTTGAGCAATCCGACCAACGGCAACAGTCCGGTGGCGACGGCCGTGGAAACAGACCAGCTCGGCAGCCAATGGACTTACAATTTCAATACGCCGGGCTACCTGACCCAAATCACAGATCCAACCGGCAACACGCGCATATTTTCGCGCAGCCCCGCCAACCTGCTACTTGGAATGACAGGGCCGGGGACGTGCGGGACCTCTTGCGGCGACCCGACGAAAGGCGATCTCACCTTTACATACGACGGTAGCGGGAATATGCTCACTCGGACAGACTCGCTCGGCAATACCTACCAATACACCTATGACCCGGTTTTCAATCATGTGACCAGCGCCACCGACCCGGTGGGCAACGTTACGACTTACCAGTATGATTCGTATGGAAATCTGATCGTTTATATCGATCCGCGCAACGACAAGACTACGATTACGCGCATCCCGGACGGGCTTCCGGTCACCTTGACGGATCCTCAGAACAACACCACTACATTTCAATACGATCAGAACTCGAACCTCTCGGTTATCGTGGATCCCCTCCAAGAACAGACGACACTGAGTTACGATCCGGTCTCCCGTCTGATATCCACGGCGGACCCTACCGGCGCGCGAAATGCGCTGGAATGGGATGCCTTGGACCGCCTCGTCGGCCAGACGGACGCCAACGGCGGCATTACATCCTATACATATGACCCGGTGAATAATCTGCTGACGCTGGCCGATCCGCGCGGCGGCAAGTCCAGCTACACTTATGACAACCTTTCCCGCCAAATCACGCACACAGATCCCTTAAACCGGATCGAGCAGTTTTCCTACAATCCGGTCAGCAATCTGATTCAGCACATCGACCGGCGGGGCCAGATCTCCACATTTAACTACGACACAATTTACCGGCTCACGTCGGAGACATACCCGGACGCAACGGTTTCACGCTCCTATGACCCATATAGCCGCTTGACGCAAGTAGTGGACTCGCAGGGCGGAACGTTTAGTTTCACGTGGGATACAGCCGGCCGGTTGTTGGGGAGCGCCGCGCCGCAAGGCGCCGTCGCGTATGTGCGCGATGGCGACGGACGCGCTTCATCGCGCGAGGTGACAGGCCAGCCAGCGGTAAGCTATCAATACGATTCCGCTAGCAACCTGACACAGGCCGCCATGGGGACTGCTTTCGTGAATATGACGTACGATTCGCGGAACGCGCTATCGACCGCCAGCCGGTCCAATGGAGTGTCTTCCGCTTATTCGTACGATCCTCTCGATCGGGTGTTGACAATCGCGCATCCGGGCGGCAGCAACGTGCTATCCAGCTTTACATACACCTATGACGCGGCGGGCAACCGGTCGTCGGCGGGGAGCAGTCCCGCGCAGGCCTTGATTACTCAAGCCGCCACAGGATCGTTTGATGCGTCGAACGAGATGTCGTCCTTTCGCAGCTATACCTACACGTATGACGGAAATGGCAACCGCCTCACTCAGACGAACGGTTCGGGCACGATAACGTACACCTGGGACGGCCGTAACCGGCTACAATCGATCACTCAGCCAAACGGTACGATGTCGACGTTCACCTATGATTTCAATCGCAACCTGACGCAGTATGTCGGCGGGGCAAATACAACTTCCTACGTGCTGGATGACTGGGCCAATGTTGCGCAGATTTCCGGCGGCGCATCCGGAACGCTGTCGCTATTAACAGGACAGAGCATCGACTCTCATTACGCCACGGTTAATGCGGCGGGGCAGGCGCAATTCGCGCTGGTGGATGCACTGGGCAGCGTGGCCGGTAACAGCGGCAGATCGGTCGCGCTGGATGGCCAGAGTTTGTACGAGCCGTTTGGGCAGACGACATCGAGCGGTACGAGCTTTCCGTTTGCGTTTACGGGTCGGGTACCGGTGGCGAGCGGAATCTATTATTACCGCAACCGGTTTTACGATCCCGTCGCGGGGCGGTTCCTGAGCGAGGACGACGAAGGCTTTCAAGCTGGGGATGTCAACTTGTACCGATATGTCCGAAACTCTCCAATTTCGAGAGGCGATCCGATGGGGCAGGGGGGACAAAACAAAACGCGGAATCTGAGGCGTTTGGCTAACGATTTTGGTAACGCTGCAGGTATCTGTGCAGGTATCGGCACGCCACTGCTTATTTTGGGTGGCGGCCTGGGTAGCCCGGTTGGAGTCATTGGAGGGGCTTACGACTTTTGGGCTGGGATACTTTGGGGTTTCCAGGGCGGTATTAATTGGGGTCTGGATCACGGCTGGATTGTCGCGGAATGATGGGCATGAAACTCACGATCTCATTAGTCGCCGCGTGCCTAACGTGTTGGTCCCAGTCAACGACGTTCCGCTACTTCTACGACGGCAACCACCAACTCATCCGCGTGATCGATTCGGCGAATAACTCCGTCGAATACGAATACGACCTGGCGGGCAATACCACGAAGATTATACGTTCCACCATCTCGCCCGGCGCCATGGCCATCTTCAATATCGTCCCATCTGTGGCGGCGGCCGGCCAGGACATCGCCATCTATGGCCAGAACTTCGATTCCGTAGCCAGTGGCGATACCGTCAAGATCGATGGGGTTGCCGCGACGGTCGTTTCCGCCACCTCAACGACTCTGGTGGTGCGGGTGCCCCAGTCGGCCTCCGGCGGAGCGGTGACAGTGACCGTGAACGGCGTTACGGCTTCTTCAGGGGCAATTACGTTTACGCCCGAGCCAGTCCCTACCATCGCTTCCATAACTCCGGCGTTCGGGTACCCCGGCCAGACGCTTAGCGGTGTCATAGTACAAGGCACGAACCTGACCGGCGCCAGCTTCTCCTCCGATGGCGCAATTGTTCAGAGCACGACGATCAACAGCGCGACTCAGGCAACCTTGAACTTGTTACTGGGCCCCGACCCTGGTTATTACGCGCTGATCGCACAAACCACCGCCGGTGCATCCAACGCATCGATTACCGCCAACAATGCGATCTATGTCTATTTTCCTGCGGGCGAGAATGTCTCGTTCCAGCAAATTTCCGTGTTCAATGCTTACGTCCCGCCGGGTGTGGACCCGCTAGTGCCCACCGGGTCCAACCAAATTACAGGCGGCCCCTTATCGGTCTTCAATGCCTACGTTCCTGCCGGCGTAGATCCTCTCGTGCCCACCGGGTCCAACCAGGTGACGGCCAGTCTCCTCTCCGTGTTCAACGGTTATTACCCGCCCGGAATCAATCCACTGGCGCCCATCGGATCGAACCAGGCGTTCGAATTGTTGTCCTACAACAACACCTGCACGACAAATTGCCCTGCAGCGTCGCCTACGCTCCGTCTGCATACACCGTTCTCCGTGAGTTTCGCGCCTGCGCGGGCGAGTCGCGGGGCCGCGCGAATTCCAGCGATACCTAATAACACGCTCATAGCCGGACAGACCATTCCGATCGAAGTCACCCCCGGAAAACCGTTTACTAAGTTCCTGGAGTTTGACGTGAACGGCGTGCCGCTGGCTTCCTCCGATAAAGGCGTCCTGAGAACTCTTTTCACCGTTCCTTACGGCGTCGGCTTATTATCGTTCCTAAGCGCCGGCCACGGAGACAACGCGGCTCGTTCGGCTTCCGAAGCGCAGCAATTCACTGTCGCAGCGGATCCGGGCCGCGTCATCAGCGGCCACGTTTCCGATCCATTCGGAAACCCGGTTTCAGGCGCTGCCGTCGTCTGGCATGCCGCGGGCCTCACAGCAGATTACTACGCCGTCAATCAGGATCTGGATACGATCCCTAACCTGGATGCGCGCCAACCGTCTCGTACGGCCTACGTCTCGGCTTTGAACTTCCCCAACCCGGAACAGGTGTTCGGCAGAGATCCCATGGGAGCACAAGCGGGCAAGAGCTTCGCCGCGCGGTTCCACGGCAAAATCATCGCCGATAGCGATGGGCAATACGAATTTCTGCTGCACGCCCACGCTGCCGCGCGCCTGTCAATCGACGGCCGCGAGGTTGTCGAAACGGCTCCTGCCACGGGCGCGTTCAACGAAGCTTCGGCATCCGCGGCGTTGACCGCTGGTGCGCACGAAATCGAGGTCCTTTACTACGAGTCGGATGGCGCCAGCACGTTGCAGCTTTTCTGGACAAGGCCGGGCGCGCCTATCGAGATCGTACCGCCCTCCGCTCTGGTCACGGACTCACGCAGCGCTGCCACAGCCGTCAGCAAGAGCGACGGATCATTCCGCCTGAGTGTGCCGGCGTTCCTGGACGGCGTGCAACTGAAACTGGCGGCTGGAGAAGGAAACATCACACCGGATGCGGACGGTGTTCAGTAATTTCTGCTCATGAGGATGCTATGAATCGAAACTGTCTTCTATTCGCCATCGTGGCCGTGTCGGCGCCTTCTCTGCGCGCGCAGTTCAGCAGCGGATCGACAGGCGCGGATGGCGCGCTCAACCTGACGCCGCCGTTTAGCGGGTGCTCGGCCGCGCCATGCATCGTCAACTTTACGGTGCCTTTCAGCCCCAACGGGACGGCCATCAATGGCACGAATGAAAACGTGTACAACTTCACGACTATCAGCATTGCATCCGGCGTGACGCTGGTCATGACGGCGCCGAGTGTCCGCAACCGCTCCGTCATTTGGCTGGCCACCGGCAGCGTGACCATCGCGGGAAGTATCGTCCTCGATGGGCAGGCAGGCATTGCTATGGGCAGCAATCCGGGGCTCACCCGCGCGCCCGCGACGCCCGGTCCAGGCGGCTTCCCAGGCGGTATGGGCGGATATCTCACCGATGGCCCTCAACCCGGCGGCGGTTACGGCGGCGGCGGCCCCGCGGTCTATTCGTATCCCGGAGGCAACGGTGTGTATTCGTTCTACAACAGCCAGTTGACGCCCTTGATCGGGGGCACCGGTGGTGGTGGTGGTATGCCCGGACTGGCTGGGGGTAATGGTGGCGCAGGCGGCGGCGCGATCCGCATCGTCAGCAGCACCTCCGTCAGCATCACCGGCAGCATCAGCGCACAAGGCGGTCACTTCGGCTACCCGGTTCCCAGCAACACGAACGGCAACGGCGATAACGGCGGCTATGGTTCCGGCGGCGCTATTCATCTGATTGCGCCGACCATCACTGGCAATGGTAACCTTTACATCTGCGGAGGCGGCAACAACGGCGTGGTCCAGTTCAATTCCACCACCAACAGTTTCACCGGCGCCTTAAACGGCTGCGGCACGCCGCCGTTCTACAGCTACGGTCTCTATAATCCGCCCCTGCCCACTGGAACTCCGTTCGTGCGGATTACCGGTGTGGATGGTATCGCCGCACCGCAATTCCCTACCGGCAGCTTCTCCGTGCCGGACGTCACCATCAATGCCTCATCCTCAGTGACGGTGAGTATTGCAGCACAGAATATCGCGCTGGGAACAATTGTGACATTGACAGTCACCTCTGAATCCGCTCCGGACGCGACATTTTCCTGCGCGCCTCTCTCCGGAACTTTGCAAACTTCCACAGCTACTTGTAGCAGCGTAAACTTCCCAAGCGGCGTAGGAATAACCGAGGTAAAAGCGAGTTGGTGACGCTCGTAGTGACGAAGGGTCGGCAAGCGCCTGAGGGTCGTCGAGTATCTTTCTTGCGCGTGGATCCAGTTTGAGCGAATGCCATTCGGCTTCGGTCATCATGCTAACTGCTGCCCGCCTCGCGTGCGTTCAGTCGGAGCGCCTGGCGCGTGCGGCATTCACGCCACGCTACCCGCGCTGCGGTTCCGCTACGCCACTATGTCCCATCGTCACTCTAAGGGAAATAACCGGATATCGCGGAAAAAGACCTCCGCTCCTTCCGATTGGATCAGGATCTTGCCTTTGGAGGGATAGGCATCTGAGCCCTCGTTCACCAGCTTGCCATTCAGGTACTGTTTTACGTGGTCACCCTGCGCAACTAGTTCCACCAGATTCCACTCGCCGTGAGGCTCTTCGGTCTCACCATTTGGATCGCGGTATCCGGTCACGTTCTGCCACGGCCCTTCGCCGAACCGGCGAAACCGGGCGGCCGAACCGGTAGGGCCGGTCTCGCGCTTCCCATCGGCCCCGGTCAGGGCCGCGCCGTCCGTCATGTAGAAATCGCCGGTTTGTCCCTCACAGATTTGAAATTCGATGGACCTCGGCCATACCTTCTGTTCCCCTTGAATGTGATATAGAATTCCGCTGTCACGCGCCATACCCGCGCGCGGAGGGTGAGTGGCTTCACCCCACTTGAACTCCGCGCGCAAGTAATAGTTCGCAAATTCCCGCTTCGTGATCAGGTAGCCGAACTCCGCGCCGGAGATGTGAATCACGCCGTTTTCCAGATGGAACACATGTTCGGGATCGGAGTTCAACCCTTTGGTCTTAAGGAAACTGTCGAAGGCGTCGAGGCTCGAGCCGTCAAAGAGGACGATGGCCGCGCCGTGCGGCGGGATATCCTGCGCACCCTGACCCGCTGCCGCTACCAATGAGGTCATGAAAAACACCGCCGCGATAATCACTCGGGAAGTCCGGTGGAGAGGCCCGTATGTCATGCCCTTCGAAGGGCAATCGGCGGGCCGTCCGAAAACGTGTTGCAGGAGTGCAAGTTAGAGTCTTGGGTCGAGAAACATCCCGAACCAGGCCGCGAGAAGATTCACGAATTCACGAGATACCGCGACTATAGTTGTGGGGGAGCAGCCGCCCGCGGACACAGCGCCTCGTCCCCGATGACATCGGCCATCCGCCCGAAGGCTTGGCGACCGGGCCGCCGGCGCCGGAAGTGGCGGGCCGCGCGTTCGACCTGGAGCGCGCACAACACTGCGTTGTCACATCCCAAATGGTGGAAAGCATCGAGCTGCCTTACGCGTGCAAGTAGGCCAACACTGCCCGTGCCGCTTCCTCCTTCGCCTCCGCCAGCGACAGGCGGGGCGGTCTCCGAAGCACTGCGCCATGGGAAAGAGCTTCGACCATATGAGTCACGATAAAAACCACCGTGTCCAGGTCGCGGGGGGTCTTGAGTTCATGTGCTCTCGATGCGATCGCCAGCCTGAAGGCGCCGTGAAGGCGAACGGCGAAGTCCCGCTCCCCTTGCGCCCTATGCGGAACCTCGGTTAGCAGCAACTCGTAGAGCTCCGGGTCGAGTGCATGGACTTCGACCATCGCCTCGACCATGGCGCGCACGAGCGTATCGAGCGGCGATGCGGCATGCGCGACCAGCTTGGTCTCAACCACCCGATCGATCTCTTCAACATGGCGTTCGTGCAGCGCGACGAAGATCGCGCGCTTGTCCGGGAAGTATTGGTAGACCGAGCCGATACTGATGCCCGCAACCTCTGCGATGCGGTTTGTGGTGACCGCCTTAACGCCCTCGCGTTTCAGCAGCCGTATCACGGCGTCGAGAATCGCTTCGACGGTGTGCCGTGCCCGTCGCTGTTTAGGCTTGCGGCGATGGGGGAACTTTCTGGCCTTGGGCTTCATGAGAACGAGCATAAGACAAATATGAGCTAGTGTCTACTTTCCTTCGCATCCGTGTGGAAACACTATGGAAGCGCCCGTTTCAAAAGCGAGTATACAGAGCGCAGCTTACGTGTGACCCTAGAAGTATATCTGAGCAATCGTATAACTTGTGAGTTGATGGCCCCTAAAGGAGCATTTATGATCTACCTCATTACCGGCGCGACGGGAAACGTCGGATCGCGCGTGGTCGAGCGCCTGATCGCGCGTGGCGACCGGCCGAGAATCTTTGTGCGCGATGGGGACAAGGCGCGGGCGCACTACGGGAGCCGCGTCGATGTCTTCGTTGGCGATCTGGCGGATGCCAAAACGCTAGAGCCGGCGCTTGCGGGAGCGGACGCTCTGTTTTTGGTCAATTCAGGCGATAAACTGGCGGCGCTTGATGAATTGGCAGCGAAAACGGCAAACACCGCGGGCGTGAAACACCTCGTCAAACTGTCTTCGTACGACGCGCGGGAGCAAAATGTCGGAACGGGGGTATGGCATGCGCGGGGCGAGGCCGCCGTCCGCGCGAGCGGGATCCCATTCACCTTCGTCCAGCCGTCCGGATTTATGGTAAACGCTCTCTGGTGGGCGAGATCGATCAAGGCCGAAGGCGTTGTGCGCTCGGCTACGGGCGACGGCAAGATCCCCTTCATTCATTCCGACGATATCGCCGCTGTCGTCACGAACGCATTGACCATGCCGGGATATGTCGGGATTTCACTGCCGATTACTGGACCGGAGGCGCTAAGCTACGGCGAGATGGGTGCGAAGATCGGCGCTGCAATCGGTAAGCCGGTCAGGTTCGAACCGCTTTCCGACGAAGAGACGCGGCAACAGCAGGTCGCCTGGAACGCTCCGCCGCCCCTTGTGGAAGCACGCTTGTCTATTTTCCGGGCCATTCGCGAGGGGCGCCTCGCGGCCGTGACGGACACGGTCGAACGTGTCCTTGGCCGCAAACCGGTTACGTTCGACCACTGGGCTCAGGAGAACGCCGCGGCATTCCGCTGAATCCGCTTGCACACCGCCGTGCCATTCGCTCGGGCGTGGTCACCGCGTTTGGCCCAGCCCGTCTAGTACTGGAAGAGTACCGCGCAAGGGCTCTCGAAAAACGCGCCCCGATGTATAATTGCCCTAGTCACTTTCCTGGTTCGACTCCCCAAGGAGGGGAAACTCGTATGAACAATCGGTTCAGGACTCGCAAGGTAACCATCGTCACAGTTTTCACAATTACAACACTGACCATGACACTCGGGTTGCCGCCCGCGGCAGCCGAGGATAATAGCAACGCAGGAAAATCGGCGCCGAAAGTCAGTGAGACCGTCACCCCGGATACGATCACTGGAAGCGGAAACACGGGCTACGTCGCCAAGTGGACATCCACCAGCGCACTCGGTAATTCCTCGCTATATCAGACCGCCGGTAAAGTGGGCCTCGGTACAACTGCTCCCAGCGGGCAACTGGATGTGGAGACCACCAATACCGCGGGAACGCCGGCCATCTATGGAGACTCGAAGGCGACGTCCGGCACTGCGTATGGCATCTTGGGAATCGTGAACAGCGACGCGACTGCCGCAGGGACACTAGCGGCGGGAGTCTCCGGCACCTCCAACGGCGCCAGCGGCAACACGTCGGGGGTGCTTGGCACCGATTACAACCCGTCGGGCGTCGGAGTGTTCGGCCAAGCCGTGGCCACCACCAGCACCGGCCAGCGTGGAGTACAGGGCATCGCGTACGGTCCGGGCGGCATCGGCGTGCGCGGAGACGCCACCGGCAATGCGACCAATCTGAGCTATGGCCTGGAAGGAGTCGGTAACGGACCCATCGATATTGGAATCTCGGCCTTCGCTACGTCTACGACGGGCCAAACGGTTGGCGTGGAGGCTTATGACTACAGCACCAGTGGCACCGGTGGAGTTTTTCAAGCTACTTCCACCACCGGCTCGACAACCGGTCTGGCAGTCTATGACTCGAGTTCCAGCGGCACCGCCGGACTATTTGACGCCAGCTCCACCACAGGCAATACGATCGGGATCGTGGTTTACGACTACAGCCCTGCCGGCACGGCCGGAGTCTTCAACAGCGTGGCCGGCGGCAACGTACTCGTGGGGCAAAATAACGGCACGAATGTATTTCGAGTGGACGCGACGGGCAAGGGCTACTTCGACGGCGGCACGCAGACCGGCGGCGCCGATTTCGCCGAATCCGTCGCGGTGCGCGGCGATCATGCACGATACGAGCCGGGAGACCTGCTGGCCATCGATCCTACGGGGAACCGGCGTTTGGAGCGCTCACAAGACGCTTACTCGATGCGCGTGGCGGGCATCTTTTCGACCAAGCCGGGCATCCTAGCGACCACCCACGCGATGGACGACTCTACGCTCGCCAGCGAAGTCCCGCTGGCGGTGGTTGGCATCGTGCCGTGCAAAGTGACCGCAGAGAACGGCGCGATTGGCGTGGGCGACCTGCTGGTGGCGTCTTCCCGGGCGGGCTACGCGATGAAGGGAACGGATCGTGGCCGCATGCTGGGTGCGGTGGTCGGCAAGGCCATGGAATCGCTGGCTGAGGGCAACGGCGTGATTCAAGTGCTGGTGACGTTGCAGTAATACAGACTGGGTCGAATCTCGCCGCCAACTCGCCGAACCAACCTCTGTAGAACGTAATCGGCAGTCCCAGCCGCGTCGCTCGGCTGGTGGTGCATCGCGGTAGGGCACGGACGCCGGTGCTGGCGGCGTGTCGCCCGCGGCCTGCCCTGCGCCCACCTTCGGCGCCAGCCGCTGGGGCGTGGTCATCGCGCCGGGCGGCGGGTGCGCCGGAACGATGGTGGGAAAACGCGGCCGCTTCCGTGCGCACGATGGGCCACGTCCGCTCGCCGCGCATGATCGCCCTGCAGGTCAATGTCTAATCGGCGAATCACCATTCGCGTTACCATCAAGGATCGACGGCACCGTTCGAGCAAGGGCAAAGGCGGTTTGGCCGATCAATAGGAGGCAAATGAGCGACCGGATGGATTTCGAGATTGTTTGTCCGAACGACCACAACCAGACAGTGACATTCAGTCGGGAAGGATTCGAAGAAGCGCTGAAAACCGGTGCGTTGGTGTTCCACTGTAATACCTGCGACACGGACTGGCCTCCCTCCCATGAAGACATCGCCAAGATTCGAAAGCATCTGTCGAAGGATTCTAGCTAGGACTGGAAAGGCTCGGCAGCGCCGCCTCCTCCTGGAACTGTTCATTCAGCCCCTGAAGCCTCAATCATCCATCGCGGCGCGCACCCCGCTCGGTGACCTCGGGCGCTATCGCGTTCCATTCGAACGCACGGAAATATCCGGCGTGCCTCAGGCGCCGGCCGGAAGCAACCACGGCCGCCTCAAGCTGCGCCCGGCGATCCCGCGGCATTGTATCGGAGTCGAAGATCGCGATGAGCCCGAAGCACATTTCTTAACACTTCGCCGACCTCGCTGAAAAACTGGTGCGCCCGGAGGGACTCGAACCCCCGGCCTACTGGTTCGAAGCCAGCCGCTCTATCCAACTGAGCTACGGGCGCGCACCTGAACAATTCTACCGCGAACAGACGACCAGCATGTACCGGCCATCCGGGCTGGGGATTTCTTCCAGAATCCGCAGCCCGCCGCGCTCCACCAGCAACTCGCGCAGAGCCTCCGCGGTGAATCTGTAGTTGAAGTTTAGGTTGATATGCTCGCCCCGCTCCACCAGCACTTCGTGAGCCGGTGTGGCAATGCGCAGGTCTCGATCCGGGCGGAAATACGAGGCGGTTACATGCAGGCCGCCGATGCTTTTGTCGCGTTTATGTTCGAATCGTACCTCTCCGTCGTCGGCGGAGACTCCCAGCGCCGCCAGGGGGGCGAACGCGAACTGCACCATCGCGTTCAGGTTCGGCGCGGATCCGTTAGTATGATAAATCTCGGCGTCCAGGATCAGCCGGTCGTCGCCATGCAGGCACTGCGCCATGTGCTTCACGTGGTCCAGCGGATCGAAACCGCCCAGGGTGTTGCCGGACATCAGCAATAGCTTGGGCGATTCGGCGGCGTCGGTGGCGAAAACCAGGTGCATAGGACTGGAGATATCCGCCTTCACGCCGGCGGTTTCAATATCCAGATCTTCGGCGGCGGCGCAGGCCGTTTCCAGCAGCGCTTGGCTGGCATCCACGGGATAATATCTCAGTTCGCGCCCGGCATATTGGACTACGTCGAGCAGCAGGCGGTCGGTCGAGCCATCGCCGGCGCCGAAACTGATTACCGGCAAACGCTCGACAAAGGGTTCGAGCAACCAGTTGGTTTTGGTGGCGAGTTCCTTCCAGCATCGCCGTAGATCGCCGAATGCAGGATCGGCCGCGCGGGCCAACCATGCGCGCACCGCCAGCGGGCTCCAGTAGAAGAATTTCTCGGGGAGGTCGCGCGCTTCCACTGCCTCGGTAAGCTCTTGGATAATCTCCGCTTCAGTCAGGACGACTTCAATCTTCATGGGTCTACTTAACTATAAACCCATGATCTGAATACCGGCGTCTACGAAGATGGTATTGCCGGTGACGCCGCGGCCCAGATCGCTGGCCAGGAACACGGCGGTATCCGCAACTTCGGCGGGATCGGTATTGCGGCGCAACGGCGAACGCTGCGCGACATAGTCGAGGATGCTGGTGAAGTCCTTGATGGCGCGCGCCGATGCCGTCTTAACGGGCCCCGCCGAGATGGCGTTCACCCGAATACGCTGCGGCCCCAGATCGCTGGCGAGATAGCGCACCGAGGCTTCGAGCGACGCTTTCGCGACGCCCATCGCGTTGTAGTTCGGCACCACGCGCGTGGATCCCAGGTAGGTGAGGGTCATCAGCGCGCCGCCCGCCGTCATCAAGGGGGTGGTGGCGCGCGCGACCGCCACCAGGGAATAAGCGCTGACCTCTTGCGCCAGAAGAAAGCCTGAACGTCCGGTTTCGACGAATGGGCGCGATAAGTCATCGCGGTTGGCGAAGGCCAGGCTGTGTACCACGGCGTTCAAGGGGCGGTCCAGGGCGCGCAGCGATTCAGTGAGCGCCAGCAGATCCTCCTCCTTGGTCACGTCGCATGGCCAGATGCCGGCCACCGGCAGGCCTGCGGACATCTCTTCAATGGCCACCTTCTGGCGGTCGCCCAAATAGGTAAGGGCTAAGGTAGCTCCTTCACGCCAGAAGGCTTGCGCGATAGCATAGGCCAAGCTCCATTTGTTCGCGATTCCGAGAATGAGGGCCAGCTTGCCCTCCAGCAGATTTGGCATAAGAGTAGTCTTCTATGGTAACCGCATTGGCTAGCGTAAGCGCATCGGCTTGCCGCCCTCATCCTTGCTGCGCTGTGCGGCATCCATGAAGGCGAAGATCTCCAGCGTTTCCCGGTTGGGCACGGGCGGCTGTCCGGTTTCAAAGAATTTCATCACCTCCACCAGCAGCGCGCGGTAACTGTCGGCGGGGCGCGACGGGCTTTCCACGATTTGCTTGGGGCGGAAAACCACCGCGCCATAGTCGCTGTAGGGGCGCAGCGCGCGCACCGTGCCGATGCGGCCGTCTTTCCAGCGGCCCACGATGACGTCCGCATCCGGCGAAAAAATGCGGCTGACTTCTTCGCAGCCCGGACCCATCAGCGTGTACAGCAGTTCGACGGGATGGATGGCGTACCAGGATAGATCGAGCCGGTGGTGCGGCTCCAGGGGTCCGGGTCCCCAAGTTTCCACACCGGTGGCGTCGGCGAACTTCATCGTCTCGGCGATTTCGCCGAAGCGCAAGCTGGAAGCGCTGAACCACGGCACGCCCGCCTCGCTGGCCAGGCGGGCGATTTCGCGGGCATCCTCCAGCGTGGAGGCCAGCGGCTTATCGATGAACAGCGGCTTGTGCGCGGCGATCACGGCGCGGGCCTGCGCCAGGTGGACGCGGCCATCCACGCTTTCGAGCAGCACGGCGTCCACATCCCGGCACATCTCCGGAATGGTGGTGTAAAAGCGCACTCTCCACTTCGTGCGCAGTTCGTCGGCGAATTTGTCCACGCGGGTGGCGCTGGACTCAATGTCCGCGCTACCGCCTTTGTATGCAGCCACTACCCGGCCGCCCGGCACATGATCGGGTGAGGATTCGTCGTTCAGGATTTGGGTGAAGGCGGTGACGTGCGATGTGTCGGTGCCGATAATGCCGAGACGTAGCGTGACAGCGCAGGCAGGGATGGTGCAAAGAAATAAGAAAACGGTGAGCTTCACTTCCGGCATTGTACACTGAAAGCGCAGCCGGGCGGCCACGAGGCCGCAGCAGGCAACGCCTGCTCCACACAAATGGATCTCACCACTCCGCTCACTTACATCAAAGGCGTCGGGCCCGCGCGCGCAGCCATGCTGGAGGCGAAGGGTCTCAGCACGGTCGAGGACCTGCTTGCCTACGTGCCGTTCCGCTACGAGGATCGCAGCAACGTGAAGGCGGTCAACGAACTGGCGCCCGGTGAGATGGCCACCGTCATCGCGGAGGTGCGCTCCGCGAGCGTTTCGGGGTTCAAGCGGCGCAACCTGGGGCTGTTCGAAGCCTCCTTCACCGACCGCTCCCGCGGAATCCTGGTGGGCAAGTGGTTTCATGGCGGCTACTTGGCCAACGTGCTGGCGCCCGGCCAGAAGGTGGCGCTCTACGGCAAAGTGGAATTCGACAGCTATTCCGGCCAGCTCAACATGTTGCACCCGGAATTCGAGATTCTATCCGACGATGACGAGGCGGCGGAAGCGGCCTTGCATCTGGGGCGAGTCGTGCCGGTTTATGAGGCGGTGTCGAAGATCAGCACGCGGGTGCTGCGGGCGATGGTGCATCGCGTCTTGGAATCGCTGCCTCCTGTAGAGGATCAGCTTCCCGAGGAAGTGCGGCGCCGGTTGAAACTGCCGGATCGCTGGACCGCCATTCGGGAGACGCATTTCCCACCGCAGGATACGGACATGCGCTTGCTGAACGCCTTCCGGTCGCAAGCGCAGTTCCGGCTGATCTTCGAAGAATTTTTCTGGCTGGAATGCGGGGTGGCATTGAAACGCAGCAAGGCCCGCACCATGCCCGGCATCTCATTCGAGCTGACGGACCGTGTGCGCGAGAGGGTGAAGGCAATGCTGCCGTTCAAGCCCACTGGCGCGCAGAAGCGAGTGCTGGGAGAGATTGCGCAAGATATGAAAGCGCCCCGGCCGATGAACCGGCTGCTGCAAGGCGATGTGGGCAGCGGCAAGACCATCGTGGCCGCGGAGGCGGCGGTGATCGCGATCGAGAATGGGTATCAAGTGGCGGTGCTGGCGCCCACCGAGATCCTGGCAGCGCAACATTACTTCTACTTCAAGCAACTTCTGGCGCGCCTGGATTATGTGGTGGTGCAGCTTACCGGATCGTTTACCAGCCGGGAGAAGGGGCAGCTTAAGAAGCTGATCGCGTCGGGACTGGTGCACGTAGCGATCGGGACGCACGCGCTGCTCGAAAAGGACGTGGAGTTCGCGAAACTCGGCCTGGCGATTGTGGACGAGCAGCATCGCTTCGGCGTGATGCAACGCTTCGAGCTGCTGCGCAAGGGCGTGCATCCCGACGTGCTGGTGATGACGGCGACGCCCATTCCGCGTACGCTGGCGCTGACGCTGTACGGCGACTTGGATGTGTCGGTGATCGACGAAATGCCGCCGGGACGCAAGCCGATCGCGACGAAGCATGTTACGGCCGATCATGCGGAACAGGTCTATAGCTTCGTGAAGAAGCAGATCGACGAGGGGCGGCAGGCGTACGTGGTGTATCCGGTGATTGAGGAATCGGAGACCAATGCCATGAAGGCGGCCGAAAAGATGCACGAACATTTGTCGCGGGAAGTGTTTCCGGGCGTCGCCGTGGGGCTGATGCATGGCCGGTTGCCGGCGGACGAGAAGGAATCCACCATGGAGCGCTTCAAGAAGGGCGAGATCAAGATTTTGGTTTCGACCACGGTGATTGAGGTGGGCGTGGACGTGCCCAACGCAACGGTGATGGCGATCGAGCAGGCGGAGCGCTTTGGGCTGGCGCAGCTTCACCAGCTTCGCGGGCGTGTGGGACGCGGGGCGGCGCAGAGCTATTGCATCCTGATCACGGAGCGGATGAGCGATGCGGCGAAGGAACGCATCCGCACGCTGGTGGATTCGAACGACGGATTCCTGATCGCGGAGATGGATCTGAAGCTGCGTGGGCCGGGCGAGTTCTTCGGCACGAAACAGTCGGGCCTGCCGTCGCTGCGGGTGGCGAATATCCTGCGCGATAAGGAGATTCTGGAAGCGGCGCGGCGCGAGGCGCTGGATTTCGTGAGCCATCCGCCGAGTGAGGAGGAATTGCGTCTGGCGGTGGCGTATATTCGCGATCATTGGCAGCGGCGGTATGGCCTGGTGACGGTGGGCTGATGCGCGTGATTGGGGGTGAGTTCCGGTCGCGGCGGTTGAAGAGCCTTCCCGGTTTGGCGACGCGGCCGACGCCGGACCGGCTGCGGCAGACGCTGTTCGACGTGCTGGGGCCGCGGGTGGTGGGCGCGGTGTTCGTGGATGGCTACGCCGGTACGGGCGCGGTGGGTATCGAGGCGCTCAGCCGCGGCGCGGCGCGGTGCGTGTTTGTGGAGAGTGGACGGCGGGCGGTGGAAACCATTTGGGAAAACCTGCGTGCGCTGGGGATTGCGGGCCGGGGTAGCGTGGTGGCGGGGAAGGCGGCATCGAGACTCGCGGAGCAGCCCGCGGATATCGTGTTCCTCGACCCGCCGTACGAGATGGAAGGGGAGTATGCGGCGGCTTTGGAACAGGCCAGTGCGGCGCTCGTGATTGCGCAGCATTCAGTGCGGTTCGATCCTGGGGATGCGCACGGGGAGTTGCGGCGGGTGCGGGTGTTGCGCCAGGGAGACAACGCGCTCAGTTTTTACGAACGCGCTTGACACTTGCGTTGGCGACTCTTAGGCTTAAAGACATATGGAACTGCATTTGACTCCTGATCAAGAGGCGTTCATCCGCCAGGGCATTGAGGCCGGACGATTCCACGACAAGGCGGACGCGGTTCAGGAGGCCATGTCACTTTGGGAAGAGCGCGAACGGCGGCGGCTAGAAATCCTCGCGGCCCTCGGAAAGGCCGAAGCGTCTTTGGCGCGGGGCGCGGGGCGCAGGATCACCACCCACGAGGGAGTGATGCGCCTCACCGAGGACATCAAGCGGCGCGGCATGGCGCGGCTTTCTGCCGAGCAGAACCTCCGCCGATGAGTGAGTTCCGTCTTTCGCCCGAGGCGGAAGCCGAGCTCGACGGCATCTGGAGTCACATGGCCCGGGAGAGCGGCAGCATCGACATCGCCACGCGGGTGGTGGAGAGCATCAACGAGCGCTTTTGGCTGTTGGCCCGGTATCCATACATGGGACGGCGGCGGGACGATGTGGGTCCCGGTGTGCGCTGTTTCACCGCTGACGATTACATCGTCCTACACAGAATTGCAGAGGACGACGTGGTGTTGGTTCTGCATGTCGTGCACGGTAGTCGTGATGTGGCTGCGCTCTTCAGCCGTCATTGAGCCTGACTGCAACAAGCACGATATCGCGGGGCAGTCCGCCGCGACAGGGCGCCGCTTTCGCCAACCGCCATGCCGCCGCCGCATTTCAAGCAGCTTTCTGCTATCTTCGGCTGTGAGAGGGCCCCTAATGCCCACGCAGACAAATATCGATTCCGTTCTCACCGAAACGCGCGTCTTCGAGCCTTCCGCCGAATTCCGCTCCCACGCGCACATCGGCAGCCTTGCCGAATATGAGCGGCTCTATCGGGAAGCCGAGCAGAATCCCGCCCAGTTTTGGGGAGCCATCGCCACCGAACTGCACTGGTTCAAGCCGTGGGAGCAAGTGCTCGAATGGAATTGTCCGTGGGCGAAATGGTTCCTGGGCGGCCAGATCAACCTCTCCTACAATTGTCTCGACCGGCATGTTGCAACTTGGCGGCGCAACAAGGCCGCGCTGATCTGGGAGGGCGAGCCGGGCGAAGTGCAGACGCTCACCTACCAGCAATTGCTCACTGAAGTTTGCAAGTTCGCCAATGTTCTGAAATCGCTTGGCGTGCAAAAAGGCGATCGCGTCGCCATCTATATGGGCATGTGCCCCGCATTGCCCATCGCCATGCTGGCGTGCGCGCGCATCGGTGCGCCGCACACCATAATCTTCGGCGGCTTTTCATCGAATGCGCTGGTCGATCGCATCACGGATTCGCAGGCGTCCATGGTGATTACCCAGGACGGCTCCTACCGCCGCGGCGCCGAAGTGAAATTGAAGCCCGCCGTGGATGAAGCGGTCCTCTCCTGCCCGTCCGTACGCAACGTGGTCGTGTTCAAGCGCACGGGAACGCCGCAAACCATGGTCGGCGGCCGCGATCACTGGTGGCATGAGATGATGGCCAATGCCTCGGACGAGTGCCCCGCCGAACCGCTGGACGCCGAGCATCCGCTGTATCTGCTCTATACGTCGGGCACCACCGGAAAGCCAAAGGGCATTCTGCACACTACCGGCGGCTACTCGGTGGGCACCTACCTGACCACGAAATGGGTCTTCGATCTGAAGGATGAGGACGTCTACTGGTGTACGGCCGATATCGGCTGGGTCACCGGGCACAGCTATATCGTCTACGGTCCATTGCAGAATGGCGCCACCAGCCTGATGTACGAAGGCGCGCCCAACTTTCCTGAGCCGGACCGTTTCTGGAGCATCGTCGACCGGCACAAGGTCAATATCTTTTACACCGCACCCACGGCGATCCGCGCCTTCATGCGGTTCGGCAACGAATGGCCGCGCAAACATGCCATGAAGAGCCTGCGCCTGCTGGGGACCGTTGGCGAACCCATCAACCCGGAAGCCTGGATGTGGTACCGCGAGCATATCGGCCACGACCGCTGCCCCATCGTGGATACCTGGTGGCAAACCGAAACCGGCATGATCATGATCGCGCCGCTGCCGGGCGCCACGCCGGCGAAGCCGGGATCCGCGACGCGTCCGTTTCCCGGCGTGATCGCAGACGTGGTCACGCGCGAGGGCGATCCTGTGCCGGCCGGAGGCGGCGGCTATCTGGTGTTGAAGCAGCCCTGGCCGGCCATGCTGCGCACCATCTATGGCGATCCGCAGCGCTACCAGGATCAGTATTGGTCGCAGATCCCCGGCATGTACTTCACCGGCGATGGCGCGCGCAAGGATGCCGACGGCTACTTCTGGATCATGGGCCGCATCGACGATGTCATCAACGTATCCGGGCACCGCCTGAGCACGATGGAAGTGGAGTCCGCCCTGGTGGCTCATCCCAAGGTGGCCGAGGCCGCGGTGGTGGCGCGGCTGGACGATTTGAAGGGACAGGCCATCGCGGCTTTCGTCACATTGAAGGCCGGGAATGCACCTAGCCAGGAGCTGAAGGAGGAGTTGCGGCAGTGGGTCGCGAAAGAGATCGGCTCGCTGGCCAAGCCCGACGACGTACGCTTCAGCGATGCCTTGCCCAAAACGCGCAGCGGCAAGATCATGCGGCGGCTGCTGAAGGAGATCGCCTCCGGCGGCGAGGTGAAGGGCGACACCACCACGCTTGAAGACCTCTCGGTAATCGCCAAGCTAAGCGCCCACGAAGACTAGCGCTTTCCGTACTCTAACCGTGAAATTCTATCGCTCGCTCTATTTTCGCGTGATCCTGGGAATCGTCCTGGGCGTGCTGCTGGGCGTATTCTACCCGCAAGCGGCCGCATCCATGAAGCCGTTGGGCGACGGGTTCATCAAGCTGATCCGCATGATGATCGGACCGATTGTCTTCTTCACGGTTGTGGTGGGCATCGCCGGTATCGGCGATATGCGGAAACTGGGGCGCGTCGGCCTCAAGGCTCTGCTGTATTTCGAAGTGGTGACCACGGCATCGCTGCTGATCGGGTTGATGGTAGTCAAGATCGTGCAGCCAGGCGCGGGGATGAACGTCAATCCAGCCACACTCGACGCCGCCGCCGTCGCGCAGTATGCCGCGCAGGGCAGGGAATTGCATGCTGTGGATTTTCTGCTGAACATCATCCCCGCCACGGTAACCGGCGCCTTCGCGCAAGGCGATATTCTGCAGGTGCTGCTGGTCGCCATTCTATTCGGGCTGGCGTTGGCCGCGATCCCCGGCAACCGCGCCATGGTCGACGCCTGCGACAAGATCGCGCACTGGATGTTCGGCGTGGTGGGGATTATCATGCAAGCTGCGCCGGTTGGCGCATTTGGCGCCATGGCATTCACCATCGGGAAGTACGGCTTGCATACCCTGCTGCCGCTGCTCAAGCTGCTTGCCTGCGTTTATTTGACCAGCTTCGCGTTCGTATTTATCGTGCTGGGCGCCATCGCTTACGCGCACGGCTTCAGTTTGTGGAAGTTCCTCAACTACATCAAGGAGGAGCTGTTGATCGTACTCAGCACGTCGTCTTCGGAATCGGTGCTGCCGCGGATGATGGTCAAGCTGGAGGAACTCGGCTGCGGCAAATCCATCGTCGGGCTGGTGATTCCGTCAGGGTACTCCTTCAACCTCGACGGCACCTCGATATCGCCGCGCTGTTCGTGGCGCAGGCCACCAACATCCACCTTACGGGCGCGCAGCAGGCAGAGCTTTTGCTGATCCTGATGCTGAGTTCCAAAGGCGCGGCGGCCGTGACCGGCGGCGGATTTATCACCCTGGCCGCGACCCTCTCCGCCGTCGGAACCGTTCCGGTGGCGGGTCTGACCTTGCTGCTCGGCGTGGACCGCTTCATGTCGGAGATGCGCGCTCTCACCAACTTAGTGGGCAATGGCGTGGCCACGATTGTGGTGGCCAAGTGGGAAAACGAATTCGACGCCGCACGCGCACGGAAAGTACTCGATGGGGAGGCGCCCCAGAACAGCGTTTCGTAAGCCCTCCTGGTATTAGAACTTATAGACCTTGACGCTACGCTAGGGGCCATGATCTAATGCCTCAATAGCAAATCTAGGCTCCCGGTTGTGGCCACCGCATCGTAAACGGAAAAAAGCGTTTCCGGATTAGGGCCTCTTCGTCGCGTCCCAAGCCTACTGCGGAGCCTCTAGCAGCCCCCTCCAAGAACGGTCGGTGGCTTAGTGCATCAAGTCGATAGGCATTTATGTAATGCGGCGTCCATGGCTTGCTTCGACAATCCGCGCAGTATTCGCGCTGTTGGCGTATGTAGTTCTGGCAGCCGGACCAGGCATGGCCCATGACCCGCACGATCCATTCGTGGCCGTCGCGCTTTCCCCTAACTTTGCCCAAGACCAAACCGTACTGGCAGCCACGGGTGCGCTAATCATCAAGCCCAACATACAGGTGGTCATGAAGTCCACCGATGGCGGAGTCAACTGGTCGGTTCTTCCGGGATTAGGGAATAACGGGGTCATCGCCGCCGTAGCCTTCTCGCCGGGCTATGCGCAGGATCAAACGATTTTCGTGGCAACCAATCAGGGACTCTTCGGGAGCGCCAATCAGGGGACATCGTGGAACCGGTTGTATAAACCGTCTCTGCTAAACATGGCGTTGTCTCCGAATTTCGCCGCCGATAACACGCTCTTCGTCGTCACCACTACCAACACCATTGCGGAGTCGGTCAATCGTGGACAGAGCTGGACGGTAGTCTCCACCCCATCCCCGTTAACCGCAGGATTGAGCGTCATCGCGGTATCTCCGAATTTCGACGTGGATCAAACTCTCTTTGCGGGAAGCAATGCAAACGGGATATTCGGCTCAACCAATGCCGGCGCCAGTTGGAATCCCGTGACGCCGGGCTTGACGCTTCCCACCGTGTCGGCGCTGGCATTTTCGCCAGGATTCATTTCCGATCGCACCATAATCGCCGCAACGGAGGGCCAGGGGGTCCTGGTATCTTCTAACGAAGGAAATTCCTGGGCATTCGACAACTCGGGCCTGGCCGACCCGAACGTCACTGCCCTGGCGTTATCTCCCACCTTCGCCTCCGATTCGACTTTCTGGGCAGCCACAGGGTCTAGCGGGGTCTTTCAAACCACCACGCTGGGATCCTCCTGGAATCCCGCGACCGTCGTGTCGCGGCAGCTCTCTTGCCTCACCCAGACGCACTATCAGGCCCTGGCCACGGCCTCCAGCGCCACCGGGCCGGTCGTCTTTCTGGCGATGTACGAAGGGTTGTGGAACTCAGCCGATGGTGGGTCCTCCTGGCAATACATCGACACCTTGCCCACCCGGCTGGTCCGCCACATCAACCTATCCCCAACCTTCGCCCAGGATGGAACCATTTTCGCCAGCGCTTATGGCAGCGGGAACCTCTGGTCCACGAACGCAGGAGCATCCTGGACCTTCCAGAACAGCGGAATGCAGTCTCCGTATACCGACGCCTCGGCCATCTCTCCGAATTTCATTAACGACGGAACAGCGTTCAGCGGCAACTATCTGGGGCTGCAAAGCACTAACAATTGGGGAGCCACCTGGCAGATGATGCAGGGGACAGGCACGGCGGCTTACCCGCGGGCGATGGCTGTTTCTCCCAACTTCGCCAACGATCAGACGGTCTTCATCGGCACCCTGCCCGCCTCCGCCTCCTACTGCTCCAGCACTACCGGATCGAGCACTCCTGGTCTATACATCTCCACGGACGCCGGAAACGTCTGGACTCTCTCCAGCCTAAACAACGTGGGGGTGGATTCCATCGCGATTTCGCCGGCTTTCGCCACCGATAGTACCGCATTTGCCGCCAGCCCCAGCACCGGGGTGTATCGGACCACCAATGGCGGCGTCACCTGGTCTCTCCTTGTTTTGCCCGGTTCCCCTGGAGCCATGGCGGTAGTAGCCGTCTCGCCCAACTTTACGGCCGACGGCATCGTCATGGCGGCCGCGATCAGCGGCGGCACTTATAGATCCACCAACCGCGGAAACACCTGGACCGAAGTTCCTCAGAGCTCCCCGGTCAGGACCATGGATATCCAGTTCTCTCCGAATTTCGTGAACGATCACACGCTGTTTGCGGGCACGATCCAAGAGGGGGTGATGATGTCCACGGATGGCGGTAGCAACCTGAGTCCGGTAACCGCATTCCCGGACACGTTCGTTATGGATCTGGCAATCTCTCCTAACTTTGCCGTGGACGGCACTCTCTTCGCGGCTAGTTATCACGGCCTCTTTGAATCGACCAACCGTGGCGCCACCTGGTCTTATGTGGATGCGCCCTCCCGGATCGAGGAAACGCGCAATATCACCAGCACTCTGGAGGAGCCTCCTACTGTCGGTTATGAAGGTCTGTGGTCCTTCCTCGCCGCTTCTTTGACCGCCAGCACTTACGGCTACGCTACAACCCCGGAATCGCAGGATACCGCGACTGTCAGTTTCATCGGCTCCGGAATCCGGTGGGTGAGCCTGACCGGGCAGGACCAAGGGACCGCATCGATACAATTGGACGGAGTGCCGCAAGGCACGGTATCTCTTTATGCGCCGAACGCCGATCAGTTCCAGCAGACCGTGTGGGAACAACACGGTATCGCCTGTGGCGCCCACACCTTTACCATTACCGCTTTGCCTCAAACCTTGCAATCGGTCTCGCTGGATGCATTCGACATCTGGATAGATACCTGCCCCGTTACGGTTTTCAGCAACCCCGCTGCGCTGGGCAGCACGTCGGCGACCGTGGGGAGCGCCGCCGGCAGCGGTTCGGTTACGCTCACTGCCACCGGCAATTGGACAGCTTATTCAAACGCGCCGTGGTTGAGTGTATCGATCGGGAGCACCGGCGGATTCGGGAACGCTACGATCCAATACACTTACATCGCCAACCCCAATGCGGGCGCGCAGATCGGAACATTGACGATCGCCGGATTGACGTTTTACGTTACCCAGGCGGGCACCAGTTACCTGCCCGCGAGCGCGGTGAACGCCCTGCCGATATCCGGCTTGAGCGATCCGCAGGGCGTCGCGCTGGCCGGCCAAGGTAACGTCTACATCGCGGACACCGGCAACAATGCGATCAAGCAATGGAGCGCCGCCGCGCCACCGGCGGGCACGATCGTTGCCGGCGGGCTGAGCGACCCGGCCGCCGTTGCGGTGGACTCACATGGAAACGTGTTCTTTGCGAACAGCGGCAGCAACGCCATTGAGGAGTGGAGCGCGGTCAACCCGCAAGCAGTCACTGTGGTCTCGGGATTGAACAACCCATCTGGAGTGGCAGTTGACGCGCTGGGCAATATTTACGTCGCGAATACGGGCGGTAATGCAATCCTGCAGTGGAACGCGGCAAGCGGCCAGACAGCCACACTGGCGACGGGCCTGAACGCGCCTTTCGGCGTGGCGCTGGACTCTCAGGACAATGTTTACTTTTCCGACTCCGGAAATAACGCCATCAAGGAGTGGGTCGCGGCCACTCAGCAGGTCGCAACGTTGGTTGCCGGACTTAGTGGGCCTTCCGGAGTCGCGGTGGATGGACAAGGCAATGTGTATTTTGCGGATTCCGGAAGCGGTACGATCCGGGAGTGGAGTCCTCTCAGCCAGCAGGTGACAGTTCTGGTTTCGTCGGGACTCAGCAGCCCGGCGGGGCTGGCATTGGATGCGCAGGGTGACATCTATATAGCCGACAGCGGCAACAATGTCGTCAGGGAAGTCACCTTCGCTTATGTGGCATTGAGCGCCGCAAGCCTGACTGAAGGTTCCCAGGCGGGCACGGACTCGCTGAACGTGCAGGTGCTGCCTGCCGGCGTACTGGTAACCGCCGTCAGCGACCAGTCCTGGCTGACCATTACCGGCATCGCGGGGGGAGTTGTCGGCCTTTCGTTCTCATCCAATACCTCGGCGGCGACCCGCACGGCGCACGTCACGATTCTAGGTGTGCAGGTGACTGTGACGCAGAGCGGCGATGCTCCGGCAAATTTGACTCTGTGCGCTGGAAACGGCCAGAGCGCGCCGCTGGGGCAGCCTTTTGCGATACCCCTGCAAGTGTGCGTCGCCGATGCCGGCGGGAATCCCTTATCGAGTGCGCCGGTGACATTCAGCGTCTCGCCCGGCGCCACCGGAGCCAGCGGCACGTTCGGTGCAACTCCGCCTATGCCGATTCCGTCAAACGCAAGCGGAATCGCCACCGCACCCACGCTGACGGCCAGCGGCGCCGGCGGGGCGTTTACAGTTACCGCCAGTGTAAACGCGTTGAGTGTGACATTCACACTAACCAATCTGATTTATACCCTGGGCGCCCCCTCGACGATAGTGGGCAATAGTGCCGGCAGCGGCAGCGTGCTGCTATTGGCGGCCGGGCCTTGGACGTCCAGCAGCAATGCGCCGTGGTTGCAGCTATCGGCGGGCAGCACCAGCGGCACCGGGAATGCTTTGATCCAGTTCAGCTACGGCGCGAACTTGAACGCCGGCGCCCAGACTGGAACGCTGACGATATCGGGCCTGACCTTCACCGTAACGCAAGCGGGCGCAGGCTTCACTCCGATCGGTTTGGTGAATCCGCTGGTATCGTTGGGCTTGAACGCACCGCATGGCGTCGCGGTGGATGGGGCGGGGAACGTCTATATCGCGGACAGTTCCAACAACGCCGTCAAGGAATGGAGCGTAGCCACAGGGCAGGTCGGCACTTTGATCTCGTTGGGGCTCAATTTCCCAGCCGCGGTCGCGGTGGATGCGAACGGTAACGTATACATCGCCGACCGCAAGAACAACGCCATCAAGGAATGGACCGTGTCCAACGGACAACTGACATCGCTGGTATCCACGGGAATCGGTAGCCCGATGGGAGTAGCGGTGGACACTTATGGCAACGTTTATTTTTCGGACCCGGGCCACAACGCCGTCAAGGAATGGGTGTCGGCGACAAATATTGTCGTGACACTGGTCTCCACTGGCCTCAATGCTCCGGCGGGTGTAGCGGTGGACGCGGAAGGCAACGTCTATTTCGCCGATACCGGGAATAACGCCATCAAAGAGTGGAAAGCGATCGGGAACACGGTCTCAACGCTGGTTTCCGGATTGAACGACCCTGCCGGAGTCGCGGTAGATGGCGATGGTAACGTTTACTTCTCAGACACTAATAACAACGCCGTCAGGGAGTGGAGTCCGGCGACTCTTCAGGTAACGACCTTGATCTCCACCGGGCTAAGAGTGCCCACCGGAGTGGCTGTGGACGGGCAAGGCAACGTTTATATTTCCGATTCGGGTCACAACGCCGTCAAGCAATTCAGCCCGGTTTACCTTTTCCTGGTCGTCCCCAGCATGAATGAGGCGGCTTCGGCGGGGACGGACTCCATCCCCGTCCAAGTGCTTCCGGCAAGCACGCCGCTGACCGCCGCCAGCAGCCAGTCCTGGCTTACGATCACGGGCACAGGCGGGGGAGCCGTCGGCTACGCGTTCCAGGCCAACACTTCTGCAAACAGCCGCAGCGCGCACATCTCCGTATTGGGGCAGGCGGTGAGGGTGACCCAAAACGGCGATACGCCGGCAACCATTACCAAGACCGCGGGCTATAGCCAGAGTGCGCTCCCCGGATTGCCTTTCCCCATCGCGCTGCAGGTGCATGTCAAAGATGCGGCGGGCAATGGCGTGGAGCTAGCCAAAGTGACATTTACCGTCACGCCTGGATCGACCGGCGCCAGCGGAACGTTCAGCGCGGTACCGCCCATGCCGATCCTGACCGGCGCCAGTGGTTACGCTACGGCGCCCTCGCTGTTCGCCAATGGCATTGCCGGCAAGTTCACCGTGACGGCCAGCGTAGGAGGCCTAACCACCGTGTTCAGCTTGACCATAACCACCCCTTAAGCGCCGGGATTTGCGATAAATTACTCCGATTTCAGCACCTCTGCTACGCTTACCCTTTTACCGTCTTGCACGTCAAACTCCTTATGCGCCTGCAAACCAAATGGCTCCTGCTCCTCGTTGCGACCGCGTCGCTCTCCGCGCAAACCAAGCTTCTGCGCTTTCCGGACATCCACGATAGCCGCATCGTATTCACGTATGGCGGCGACCTATGGCTGGTCAATGCTGCAGGCGGCACTGCGGCGCGCCTGACCGCGCACCCCGGCGTGGAGCTGTTCGCGAAATTCTCCCCCGATGGCAAGTGGATCGCCTTCACCGGCCAATACGATGGCGATGAGCAAGTTTATGTAATGCCCGCGGATGGCGGCGAGCCCCGGCAGTTGACCTTCTATCCGGCCCAAGGCCCCTTACCGCCGCGCTGGGGCTATGACAACCAGGTGTACGGCTGGTCGAACGACGGCCGCTATGTGATTTACCGCGGCATGCGCGACGCTCGTGCCCACGCGCTCACCCGCCTCTACCGTGTCCCCATCGACGGCGGACCTTCCGAGCCGCTGCCCATGCCGGTCTCCGGCGCGGGATCGTTCTCGCCCGGCGGAAACCAGATCGCGTATTCGCCGCAAGCCCGCGACTTCCGCACCGAAAAGCGATACAGCGGCGGCGAGGCGAACAAAATTTACATCTTCGACACCGAAACGCACGCCGCCAAGCTCATCAGCGCAGGCGAACGCGCCAGCCGCGACCCCATGTGGATCGGCCGGGAGATCTACTACAACTCCGATCAAGACGGCCACTTCAACATCTACGCCTACGACACCGCCAGCGGCAAGATCCGGCAGATCACCAAAAACAATTTGTGGGACGTGCGCTGGCCCTCCACCGACCGCCAGCAGCGAATCGTCTACGAACTGGATGGAGAGTTACAGATCCTGGATGTGAAAAGCGGCAAGAGTTCGCACATCGACGTGCGCGTGCCCGATGACGGCGTCAACCGGCGACCCAGCTATGTCTCTGCGGCCAATCTGATCGAGCAGGTGGAGTTCAGCCCCAAAGGCGAACGCGTGTTATTCGCGGCGCGCGGCGACATCTTCTCCGCGCCCGTAGAGAAGGGACCGACGCGCAACCTCACGCATTCTCCCGGCGCGCACGATAAGTGGCCGGTCTGGTCGCCGGATGGTTCCAAGGTGGCTTTCCTATCGGACGCCAGCGGCGAAGAGGAAGTGTACGTGGTGGCGCAGGATGGTTCCTCGCCGCCCGAGAAGATCACCAGCGGCGGGCACGCCTTCCGCTACGATCCTAAGTGGTCCCCGGATAACGCTCGCATTGCGTTCAGCGACAAAGACGGCCGCCTCTGGGTAGTGTCGTTGAAGGACCATGCCACACAGGAGGTCGCGCATTCGACAGAGGGCGAGATTCGCGACTATGCGTGGTCGCCGGGCGGCGGATATCTGGCGTTCAGCATCAACGAATCCCCGTTGTTCTCGGCGCTTTATATCTGGTCCATGAACGATAGTAAGCTGCATCGCGTGACCAGCGGAACATTTAACGAGGATACGCCTGCCTGGCATCCCGGGGGCGACTATCTGTATTTCATGGCCAACCACGAGTTCCAGCCGCAGATCTCCCACATCGAATTCGACTTTGCGACCAACCGGGCACGGGGCATTTTCGTCCTGGCTTTGCGCAAAGACGTCAAGAATCCATTTCCGTCGGAAAGCGACGAAGTGACTCTCAAAGACGCCGACAAAGATAAAGACAAAGATAAAGACAAGGATAAAGACAAGAGCAAAGACGACAAAGATAAAAAGCCAGCGGAGCCTAAAGATGGCGGCATCGATTTCGACGGCCTTGAACAGCGCGTAGCCCGCGTGCCCCTGGATGCGGAGAACTATTTCGGCCTGACCGTGACCGCCGATGAGCTGATCTATGGCGTTGCACCGGAATTTTACTATGGCCGGTCCGCGGCAACCAAGCCGTCCCTGCGGATCTTTACTTTTAAGGACCGCAAAGAGACCAAGTTGGTTGACGATATCGGCGGGTTTGTAGTCTCGCACGATGGCTCAAAAGTGTTAGTGCGCCAGGAGCAAGCCTGGAACGTGTACGACGCCACCCCCGCCGGCGCGAGCACCAAGAAAACCGTCTCCACTGCCGGTTTGATGCTGGAGAAGGAACCTGTCGCCGAATGGAATGACATCTTCAACGAAGTATGGCGGCGCTACCGCGATTTTTTCTATGCGCCCAACATGCACGGCTATGACTGGGAGGCCTTGCGGCAGCGCTACAGACAGCTCCTGCCCTATGTGGCGCATCGCACCGACCTGAATTACGTCATCAGTGAGATGATTTCGGAGTTGACCGTGCAGCACGCCTATATCGATGGCGGCGACGTGCAGCTTCCGCCGCGCCCCCACGCGGGTCTGCCGGGTGCGCGCTTCGAGGTGGACCCAACGTCCGGTAGATACCGCATCGCCAAGATTTTTCGCGGCCAGAACGAGGAAGATGTCTATCGTGCGCCGTTGACCGAGATCGGGGTCGACGCCAAGGCCGGCGATTACGTGCTGGCCATCAACGGCGAAGATGTGACCGCGAAGGACGACATCTACAAGTTCCTGCGACATGCCGGCGATGCCCCGGTAATTATGATGCTCAACACCTCCCCCTCCCTGGCCGGCGCACGCAAAGTCACTTACAAACCATTGGGCAGCGAGACCGATTTATTGTATTACGACTGGGTGGAACAAAACCGCCGCCGCGTGGACGAACTGTCTCATGGGCGAATCGGATACATGCACCTGCCGGACATGGGCGAAGCCGGCATCCGCGAGTTTATCAAGTGGTATTATCCGCAACTTGGTAAAGAGGCGCTGCTGATCGACGACCGCGCCAACGGCGGCGGCAATATCTCGCGCATGGTGATCCAACGTTTGATCCGCCCTTTGCTGGGTCTCACTTATCCGCGCACGATCGCCACGCCGCAGACCTATCCGGACAGCGTGTTCATTGGGCCAAAGGCCGTGTTACTCGATGAAAATTCCGGCTCGGACGGCGATATCTTTCCCTGGATGTTTCGCACCGCCAAGCTGGGACCGCTGATCGGCGAACGCACTTGGGGCGGGGTGGTTGGGATCACCGACCACGGACAACTCATCGATGGAGGAGCCGTCAACGTGCCGGAATTCGCCTATGCCAACGCCGATGGACAGTGGGCCGTGGAAGGCCGCGGCGTGGACCCAGACATCGTGGTGGAAAACGATCCGAAGTCTCTCCTCGAAGGGCACGATCCGCAACTGGAGCGCGGCGTGGCGGAATTGCTGAAGGCGCTGGAGAAATCCAACCCGAAGCTGCCCGCCCATGCGCCCTATCCGGTGAAACTGAAGTAGCCAAGCCTGCGGTGGCCTCCCAGTCCGCCTGCCGCTCGCTACGGGCAAACGTGCCGGCGCCAACACGCCAGCCGGGCGCGCGCGCCAGTAAACGTATTAGGTCAATCGAGGGAGATTAGGTAGGTCTTTGCCCCACAGGCCCCGTAGCGTCAACTGACGACGCGCGAGTGGAAGGTACGGGCGCCGAAGCCGAAGCACAGGACCAGGGTAGCGGCCAGCGCCGCCAGCACCCAAGGCATCGGTAAAGTGGGCATCGTATGGCCGTGCATAGGCGGCACCATAGCGTAGCGCAGACCTTCGGCGGCATAAGTCAGCGGGTTGAACAGCGTGACCACCTGAAACCAGCGGATACTGTGCAACGCGGTCCACGGGTAGTAAGTGCAGCCAGTGAACAGCAGCGGCGTCAGGATAATGGCAAACATCAGGCTGATTTGTTCCGGCTTCACCACGGTGCCGATGAGCAGGCCGATGCCCGACCCGGCGAATCCGGCCAGCACGATCATGCCGATGAGCACGCCGATGCGGTCGCCGCGCACGGCATAGCCGCTGCCCAGGACCCACCAAGCCGCCGGAAAGATCACGGCGCCCGCCACCATGCCGCGCAATGCGCCGAACAGCACCTTTTCGGCGGCCACGAGCCAGACGGGCATGGGCGCCAGCAGTCGGTCGTCGATTTCGCGCGCGAATCCCAGGTCCAACACCAGCGGGAGCGTGATGCCCTGAATGGCGGCCATCAGCTCGGTGAGTCCCACGATGCCGGGCAGCATCAGCGCCGCGAAGTTGCCGGACGTGAGACCGATGCCAGGCAGGATCTTGCAGAAAATCAGGAGGAAGAACATCGGCTGGATCAGTGCCTGTACCAGGAACTGCGGGAGTTCGCGGCGGGTGACCGCGAGATCGCGGCGCAGAGTCGCGCCGAAGGCATTGGCGGCAAGCCAGAGACGATTGGTGTGGCGGACGGGCGTCATTAGCGCAGGTGCCTCCCTGTGAGATAGATGAAAACGTCTTCCAGGCTGGGTTGCTTGACGTGCAGATCGTGCACCTGCGCACCGGCAAGGAGCATCGCCTGGGTAGCCGGACCCACCAACGCGGGCGCCTTTTCGGCATACAGCCGATACGTCACGACGCCCATCTCGCCCGTGTCTTGATCGGGCGCGGGCGGCGCGTTGGCGTCCACTTCGTCAACCTTGGTGACGCCCGGCAGGCCGCGCAGCGTTTCCAGCATCCGGGGGCCGGCATCGGGCGCGGGCAAGCTTACGCGCAACTCGACGGCGTTGCCGCCGGGGATCAGCCTCTTCAGTTCGGCCGAAGTGTCGTTCACCAGGATGCGGCCTTTGTCCATGATGGCGATGCGGCCGCAAAGCTGGTCGGCCTCGTTCATGTCGTGTGTGGTGAGCAGAATGGTGAGGCCTTGCGCGTTGAGCGCGCGAATACGGTCCCAAAGGAACAGGCGTGACTGCGGGTCGAGATTGTTGGTCGGCTCGTCCAGAAAAAGCACGTCGGGAGAGTGCATCAGCGCGCGCGCAATCATGAGCCGCTGCGACATGCCGCCGGAGTAGCGGGCTACGCGATCGTTCTTGCGGTCGCCCAGGCCGAGTTCATCGAGCAAAGCATCGGCGCGCTGCTCACGCTCATGCCGTGGCACGCCGTGATAAGCGGCATGAAAAGTGAGGATTTCGCGTACGCGCAGGCTGCGGTCGAGGTTGCTTTGCTGGGGGACGACGGCGATGCGCTGCTTGATGCCGATGGGGTCGGCGGCTACGTCGAGACCCATGATGGCGGCCGAGCCGGAAGTAGGTAGCACGCTGGTGATGAGCACGCCGATAGTGGTGGTTTTGCCGGCGCCGTTCGGTCCCAGCAGGCCGAAGATCTCGCCGGGGCGGACGCTGAACGTGACGCCATCGATGGCATTGACATTGGCCTTCGCGTAGCGTTTTACCAGGTCGCGCACTTCTATGGCGGCGGGGTCGTTGGGCATGGGTTCTACGATTGTAGCGGAAAGCGTGGAACCGCAGATGGACACGGATGCACACGGATAAGAGGGGCGAATCGGCCTGGAGGGTTTTGAGGCGAATACGGCTGGAGTGTGCTGGCATATGTCAGGTATGCGCGTAGTACGTCATGTGACGTCGGTGATCCCGCTCAGACCGTACCAGATTGAGCGGGGGTAATCGGGCAAATTCCATGGGGGCGAGGGTCAACAGTGAATTGGCCGACCGAATCTCTCTTGCCTCGCCTCTTCCGAAGTGCAACGTCAAGAGCGAGCCTGCGCCGGTCGCCGATCATAGCGTTCGCTTCGTAATAACTATCGATGGCGATAGAATCTTCCTGGCGCCATGCATTATCGTCCACGCGGTCGGACATCTGAAGAATGTCCTGTGGCCACGTCAGTTGATGCCCCGCAACGCCTTTGATCTCAAAGGCAATCGCTACCCGGTTCGGTGAAAATCTTGCGATCCGCCATTCGCCAGATTAACTCGAACGGCTGTCGTCGTATCCAGAATCTCCAGCACCTGGGTACGGTCGCCGAGTTGCGGAATCTGATCAAGGCCCATGTTATGGACGAATTGGCCGCTCTGGAACAGGATCCATCGCTCGAATGCTTGATACTTCCCTCCGTAACCCCGATTTCGTTCGCGCTTGACTCATAGCCTTCCTCGGGAGTAGTGGAGAACCATGGTTATTGCGACCATCGCGCGTGCGAGCGGACGCTGGCAGAGGCGACGAATTGGGCGCAGTGATCGATGCTCCGAAACCGCGCTTTCCGGAACTCCTCCGGGCGACTCCAAATGCACCAGTTGCCAGATCTTCTTGGCTAATTCCGAGTCAGGTAGTCTCTTCCGCTGGATATAGCTTTCATATCCGGCTCCGCCTCCAATTTGCCTCTCAGCTCGCATCCTGAGGGTTCTCACCTACGCGCCATAGACGCCGCCCAGAGCCGTTGGGCCTTGTGCTCCTCCCTATCCCAGGAATAGGAAATGAACGCCTTCCAAGGCGGCAGATCTTGATTCGCCCGCGGTATCGGAGTTGAGGGAGCCGCGGCGACTGATCGTTCTTCGGGCGTACCGGCTTCGCAACCTCAATCGCCCGATCTTTCGAAACCGCACGCGATGAGTAGCGCATCCCGCACTTCAGCCCATCGCGTTTCCGACAGGTGGCACAGGACCGGACCAATTCGATTCCGTTGCGCCAGCGACACATGATCGAAGTTAAGCGCGGACGCGGCCGGCATCCCGTCGTCAATGGTTAAGACTACCTCAGTTGTCAATCCACGAATCGTTCGCGTCGCCGGCGCGACGATGATCTCATTCAGCCGATCGATGACATCGTTTCGTGTAAGAATTAGAACCGGGCGCCGCTTATCGGGAAGGCGAAACGTATACCAGCGGATCTCACCACGCTTCACCCTGCATCCTCCCAACCGTCTGCGTCCCACGCAAGCGGCTCCTCGTCCGCCGAAAACTCGTCGCGTGAAGGTGGTACGGACCGGTAGACGGGCGCGTCCCCGCCCTGCGGCAAGGCAATCAACCGCAGCAGACGTATGCGTTCCTGAGGCGTCAACGACGCGACTAGCGGAAGAATGTCGTCGGCCGTTAAGGTTTTGGCCATCGATTGCATTCTAGCAGGATCACGCCAGCCATCCAGGCCTGGGGATGCCAGTCCCTGGAATGAAAGCCCCGTTTGGGTTAGAGTTGCCGAACGGCGGCAGACCCTCATCGACGGACCCCTGTACGCGTGCCGGCAACGAGCCGGCGGGCTCGGTCAGGAAGCTACTGTCGAGGGTCCACGAAGATCATTCCGGCAGAAAAAATCACGCTGCCGTCACACTCCTGTAACGTTCGGTTGATACGTTGAAAAACGCATTCATCAAAGGATAACCGTGAACTATCCGACATACCATGAAAAACACCGTGTGGCCGAAGATCGAATCCGCAAGTTCGCACTAGCAATTGCATTCCTTTCCACGCCGGCTCTTGCGCAGCAGAGTCCGCTTTTTACTCCAGGCAATCTGGTTGTCGTGGTTGAAGGATGCGGCGTCTTTGGAGGCACATGCACCGCGGTCCCCAACGGCACCGGTACCGGTGCCGGCAACAGTTCAGCAGGCGGCTACGGGGACAATCAGGCGGGCCCGCTCACGCTGTTCCAGTACATGCCGAACGGCACGGCAAGTGTTGCATACGTGAATTCCCTGGTGTTGCCGCAGACCGGTTCCGGAGCGAACCTCCCCGTTTCCGGTGAATACGGATCTTCGTCGGAGGGGACGCTTCAGCTTTCCGGCAGCGGGCAATACCTCACCATCATGGGATATGGCATCAATGCGGCCGCCTTCGACGCCGCCTACTACCCCCCATTTACGGGGGATCCGTACGGGGCGGCTCCCTCGGGCGCATTAGCGCAGTCCGGCAGCCTGACGGGACAAAGCTATACTCCGGTGGCACGCGTTCTCACGCTGATCGACCCATACGGCAACGTGAATTCGTCGACCGCGCTCTACAACATTTTTAATACCAACAATCCTCGCAGCGTGTACACCGCAAATGGGACGACCGCGTATGTTTCCGGCCAAGGCAGCGGGAGCGATGCCACCGGCGGGGTCTTTTACACCGCGGTGGGCGCTGCCAACACCGCTCCCACAGCGATTACCGGTCTGGACACGACCAGCAAGACTCTTAGCCAAGACACACGGGACGTCCAAATATATAACAACACACTGTATGTCTCGGTCGATAGCAAGGAGGGTTCAGGTTCAAACCGGGATTTCATCGGCACGCTCGGTACACCACCGGCGACCAGCCTGTTTAACAGCGGCGCCGGTCCGACGCAGCTGAGCGGAATCGGAACCAGCAATGCGGGCAAGGAGACGATCACTTCCGGCGCCAACAGCAATGGCAATAATCTGAACTCGGGCCAGAAAATTAATATCAGCCCAGTCAATTACTTCTTCGCGAGTCCTTCGGTTCTGTATGTGGCCGACGGTGGAAATCCGAAAAACGATAGCAACGGGGATAACAATTCCAACGGCACTAACAATATCGGCGATGGCGGCCTCCAAAAGTGGATCAACAGCCAGTCCAACGGCTCGGGAGCCTGGAGCCTGGCTTATACGCTCTACCAGGGACTGAACCTCGTGAATAACGGCAGCGGTACGGGCACCAGCGGCCTATACGGGCTGACTGGAACGGTGTCCGGCAGCACGGTGCTGCTTTACGCCACCAATTACACGCTTAGCGATCTCGATCCAACCTATCTTTACGGAATTACCGATACCTTGAACTACACGACGGCCTCGCAGGCCTCTGGTGAGGTATTTTCGCTGCTGGATACGGCCCCATCCGATTCCAACTTCAAGGGAGTGTCTTTCGCGCCCGTGACGCCGAATGGCAGCGTCATCATCACCAGTTCGCCGTCCGGCTTTTCCTTCACCTCCGCGGGTACCGGTTGCTCCCCCGGTTCCTACACCACGCCGCAGACCCTCTCCTGGACGCCGGGAAGTACCTGCACGTTGAGCGTCGCCTCGCCGATCAGCGGCGGGACTGGCGTTCAGTACGCCTTCGCTCAATGGCAAGACGGCGCCACCAGCACCACGGATACGGTTACCGCTCCGGCAACTCCGGCCACTTATACCGCCACTTACACCACTCAATACCTGCTGACGACTTCGGCTGGCATGGGCGGCTCGGTGAGCGCGGGCGGTTATGTCGCTGCGGGCACTAATGCCATTATCACGGCTACGCCCTCCGCCGGCTACTACTTCGTTAATTTCACGGGTACGGCGACATCTACCAGCAATCCGTTCTCTCTGCTGATGAACCAACCACAGTCGATCACGGCAAACTTCGCCGCCGCGATAAGCCAGACCATCACGTTCCCGGCGCTCTCGAATCAGGTGCTGGGCGCTGCGCCGTTTACGGTGAATGCGACGGCCAGTTCGGGCCTGCCCGTCAGTTTCGCCTCGCTGACGGCGCCGGTCTGTACCGTATCGGGCACAACGGTAACTCTGGTGACCGCGGGCGGATGTACGATCCAGGCAACGCAAGCGGGCGGCGGCGGCTACCTCGCCGCCATGCCCGTCAACCAAACCTTCCAAGTCGCGTCGCCAGGGCTTGGCACGATTGGACTGATCGTAGGAAGTGCCGGAGGCAGCGCTTCGGTGATACTAAACTATGGGGGCGCATGGAGTGCCACGTCCAACGCTTCGTTCCTGCACATTTCCGCGGGGAGCGCCAGCGGCACGGGTAGCGGTTTGGTGAGCTTCACTTATGACCCGTTCACAGGCACGGGGACACAAACCGGTACGCTGAGCATCGGGAGCCTTACGCTCACCGTGACACAGGCGGGAACGAACTACTTCGGACCGGGTCCGGTTGTCGCGCTGGTGTCGTCGGGGCTGACTTCGCCATATGGAGTCGCGGTGGATAGCTCCGGCAACATCTACATCGCGGACCAGGGAACCGGCGCGATCTACGAGTGGAATGCGACGATGCAGCAGGTCACCACGCTAATCGCATCGGGAGTGCTCTCCGGCACCGGGGTGGCGGTGGACGGTTCCGGCAACGTCTACTTCTTCCAGGCGGATTTGGGACTCTACGAATGGATCGCGTCGACGCAGCAGGTAACCCTGCTGGCTGGCTCGGGTCTGAGTGCGCCTACAGGGTTGGCGGTAGACGCGTACGGCGACGTGTACATGGGGGATAGCGGAGGCGCGGTCAACGAGTGGAGCGCGTCGACTCAGCAGGTGACCACCCTGTTTTCGGTTGGATCCGCGGTGGGATTGGCTGTGGATGCGTCCGGTAACGTCTACACCGTGGGCGGAGGCGCAGTCAACGAGTGGAGCGCATCGACGCAGCAAGTAACTCCGCTGGTGTCGGCGGGCCTGAATAACCCGTCCGGAGTAGCCGTGGACGGCTCGGGCAACGTCTACATCGCGGACTCCGGAAACAACGCGGTCGAAGAGTGGAGCGCGTCGACGCAGCAGACGACCACGCTGGCGCCGACGGGCCTGAATAATCCGTCCGGAGTGGCGGTGGACGGCTCTGGCAACATCTACATCGCCGATACGGGCAACCAAGCGATCAAAGAGATACCCTACGCTTTTGTCGGCCCCGCCAGCGGTTTGACCGAGCCTGCTACAGCCGGATCCGACGCGCTGCTGCCGGTGCTTCCGGCTACGGCGCCTCTCACGGGGATCTTCGCGCCGACGAGTAACCAGAGCTGGCTCACCATCGGAACCATCGCGGGCGGCGTTGTCAATTTCTCGTTTACCGCAAATGCGTCCAACGCGTCCCAAACGGCGCAAATTACCATATTGGGCCAGCAAATCAGCGTGACGCAGAACGGTCTGACAGCCCAGACGATTACGTTTGGGCCGCTCTCGAATCAGCCCTACGGCGCCGCGCCGTTCACTGTCAGCGCAACGGCATCCTCAGGCCTTGCCGTGAGCTTCGCTTCGACCACACCGGGCGTCTGCTCGGTGTCTGTTGCGACCGTGACTGTGGCGGCGTTGGGCACCTGCACGATCCAGGCGACGCAAGCGGGGAACACCACCTACGCTCCCGCCACGCCCGTCAGCCAGAGTTTCCAGGTGACGCAAGCGAGCCAGACAATCACCTTCGGAGCGTTGTCGAATGAGGCTTATGGCGCCCCGCCGTTTACGGTCGCGGCGACCGCGAACTCCGGCCTCACCGTGCGGTTCAATTCGCAAACGCCGCATTTGTGCAGCGTGTCCGGCGCCACCGTGACGCTGCTGGCGGTGGGCACTTGCACCATCCAGGCGAACCAGCCAGGCAATGCCGACTACGCCGCGGCGCCGGTGGTCGACCAGAGTTTCCAGGTGAGCCAAGGGAGCCAAACCATTACGTTTGGTGCGCTTTCAAATCAGGCGTACGGTACCCCGCCGTTCACGGTCGGCGCGACGGCCAGTTCCGGCCTAGCGGTCAGATTCAATTCCCAAACGCCCCATTATTGCAGCGTATCCGGCACTAGCGTGACGCTGCTGGCGCTGGGCACTTGCACGATCCAGGCGACGCAACCGGGCAATGCGGATTATGCCGCAGCCCCCGCGGTGAATCAGAGCTTCCAAGTGATGCAAGGGAGCCAGACCATTTCGTTCGGTCCGCTCGCGAATCAGGCATACGGCGCCGCGCCCTTCACTGTCGGCGCGACGGCCAGTTCCGGCCTGACGGTACGATTCAATTCGCAAACGCCGCGTATCTGTGGAGTGTCCGGAACTACCGTGACGCTGCTGGCCGTGGGAACTTGTACGGTCCAGGCGACGCAGCCGGGCAATGCCGACTACGCCGCCGCGCCGGCTGTCGACCAGAGCTTCCAGGTGACCCAAGGAAGCCAGACTATTACGTTCGGGCCGCTCGCGAATCAGACGCTGGGGAACCCGCCGTTTACAGTCAGCGCCACCGCCAGCTCCGGCCTCGCGGTGACTTTCAGTTCGCAGACACCGCGCGTGTGTACCGTTTCCGGAACTACCGTAACGCTGGCCGCGGTTGGGACCTGCACGATCCAGGCGGCGCAGCGTGGGAATGCCGATTGGGCCGCGGCCACGCCGGTTTATCAGAGCTTCACGGTTGCCCGCTGACGGACGCCTTCGCCGCTTTGGCGATTCTACGGGAGGTCCACCTCCTACTTCTTGCCCCCGGATACGTGACCGCGTCCGTCGCGCGCTTCGTTGCCTTGGAAGTGCGCACTATCGATACGCTTTGACTCCTCGGCCTTCTCGCCGCGCTTCGGCGCTGGGCCTTTATACCCGTGCTCGGGATGGAGACGGTTATTTACGTTGCCCTGGAAGTCGTTTGAACCATGAAACCACGGGCCGGCGCCAATGAAGCCGTCCCCGTTAAACCATTCCGGACCGTAGTAGCCGGTAGGAGCACAGGCGTATGGAGCGGCGTCATAGTAACCATAGGGACAGTCGGGGGCTACTCCGACGTCGACGCTCACTTGAGCCTCAGCTTTGGGGGTGGTAACCGTGAAGCCGATTCCGGCAACGGCAGCTAACATCAACAATCTAAATCCGCGCATTAAAATTCACCTCGCCATTACTAGGGCACTTACCAGGCCACAAGCCGATTCATGGACTTCACTGCCGATTCCATCAACAACGGCCGGTTAGGGCTGTTGTGCATTTTGACCAACGAACGTCACGTGACCAAGTGCGGTCACGCGTCCATCTGTGGTTCCAATTGTGTGAGCATGGAAGTTATGCGGAACTTTCGCTACGCCTGTCGCATGCTTTCCAAAAGCCCGGGCTTCGCCCTGGTAGCCATTGTCACGTTGGCGCTCGGCATCGGCGCGAACACGGCCATTTTCAGCGTGGCCAACGCGCTGCTGCTGCGGCCCTTGCCGTACGCGCATCCCGATCGGCTGGTGCTGGTCTATGCCGAAAAGCCCGATGCGGCGGGCGCGGTCCAACCGTTCTCATTCCCGCGCGCTACGTTCCTGAGCGAAAAGGGCCGCGCGTTTTCCGGATTCGCGGCTTTCACCAGCGAAAACTTCAACCTGACCGGCCGGGGCGATCCCGAGCAGCTTTCCGCGGCGCGCGTTTCGTGGAACTTCTTCGGTGTGCTGGGCGTGCGCCCGGCGCTGGGCCGCGCGTTTCTGCCGGAAGAGGACCGGCCCGGCGGCAAGGCGGTATGCCTCATCAGCCATGCGTTGTGGACTCGCACATTTGGCGCGCGCGCCGATATCGCCGGACAAAACATCACGCTGGATGCAACTCCTTATACGGTCATCGGCGTCTTGCCGAGTGGCTTTCATTTCGCTCCGCTCGGCGCCGGCGTGGACCTGTGGGCGCCGCGGGTCTTCGACCTGAACATCACCACACCTGCGCAAGTCCATGCGGGTTTGGGGTTCCTGACCGCCGTAGCGCGCCTGGCGCCGGGTATTGGCGCGCGTCAGGCGGAAGCCGAGATGCAGATCCTGGACAGGCAGTACAAGCGGGAGAATCCGCGCATGCCGGATGCCGATCCAACACAGACGGTCCGCGCGCGGGACTTGCAGCAGCAGACCGTCGCGAACGTGCGGACGGCCGTGCTGATTCTATGCGGCGCGGTTGGCCTCTTGTTGTTGATCGCTTGTGCCAACGTCGCGGCCCTGCTGCTCTCGCGTGCCCTGGGCCGGCGCAAGGAGATCGCGATTCGCGCGGCCTTGGGCGCCAGCCGCGTGGCTTTGATCGGCCAATTGCTGGCGGAAAGCATCCTGCTGGCGCTGGTGGGTGGCGCGCTGGGAATCGCGCTGAGCACCTGGGGTACGCATGCTTTGACCGCGCTGGGCCAGGAAAACCTGCCGCGCGTGGAGGAGATCGGCATCGATTGGCGAGTGGCGGCGTTCGCCGCCGGACTCTCGCTGGTTACGGGAGTCCTCTTCGGATTGTTCCCAGCCCTGCAGCTTTCGCGGCAGGATCTGAATCCGGTGCTGCGGGCTGAAGGGCGCGGATCGGCCGGGAGCCGGCGGCGTAGCCGTGCGCGTGGCGCGCTGGTAGTGGCGCAGGTGGCGCTCTCGCTGGTTCTGCTGGTGGGTGCGGGACTGCTGATCCGCAGTTTTGTGCGGCTGCGCAGTGTGAGCGGCGGGTTCGACGCGCACAACGTGCTGACCATGAGCATCTCACTGCCGCCGGCGCGCTATCCAAAAGGTCCGCAGATGGCGGCGTTCTACGACCAGGTGGTGCAGAAGGTCTCGGCCATGCCCGGCGTGCGATCCGCGGCGGTATGCTCGGCGCTGCCCGTGCGCCCCGTGCGATTCTCGCCGGTATTGCTGGAGGGGCAGCCGGATGTTCCGCTGCCGGCGCGCCCGATCTTGGCGATCCAAATGGTGAGCCCCGCATACTTCCGGACGCTGCGCGTGGCGCTGCGCCAGGGCCGGGAATTCACTGGCGCCGATAACGTCGATGCGCCGCTGGTTGCCGTGGTCAACGAAACGCTGGTGCGGCGCTATTGGCCGCATGACAATCCCATCGGCAAGCATCTTCTGCTGGGACGTATGGTTAAGCCCACGGAAGTGGTGGGGGTGGCGGCGGATGTGAACAACCTCAGCTTGGCGGCCTCGCCCGAAGCTGAAGTTTACCTGCCTTTTCCGCAGCGTCCATGGGCCTCGATGAATCTAATTCTGCGTACGGCGGGCGATCCGCACCATTGGGTGGGGGCCGCGCGTGCGGCGGTCGCGGGGGTGGATCGCGATCAGCCGGTGACGGCGCTGAAAACCATGGAAGAAGTGCTGGCCACATCCACGGCGCAACAACGCTTCAGCGTGTTCCTGCTGGGCGTATTCTCGATGACCGCGCTGGTGCTGGCCGCCGTGGGGCTCTACGGCGTTATCGCTTATTCGGTCGCCGAACGGACCCAGGAAATGGGCATCCGCCTCGCGCTGGGCGCAGCCAGAGGCGACATTACCCGCATGATCGTGGGTCAGGGCCTGGCTTTGGCTTTGGCAGGCTTGGTGATCGGAACGATTGCGGCGCTAGCGCTCACGCGGCTGATGTCGGGAATGCTTTTTCAGGTGAGCGCCGCGGATCCCGCCAGTTTCGCCGTGGGCGCGCTGCTGTTGGCGGCCATCGCGGCGCTGGCCAGCTATCTGCCGGCGCGCCATGCCACGCGGGTGGACCCTACCGAAGCGCTGCGCTACGAGTGACGCATGTTCCGGGCGATCAAAGAGCAGATCGACACCGTTTTTCGAGACGATCCGGCCGCCAAAAGCGCGATTGAGATCGTGCTCTGCTATCCCGGATTTCACGCGATCCTGTTGCATCGCCTGGCGCACAAGCTGTATCGAGCGGGCGTGCCGTTACTGCCCCGGGTCGTCTCCCAATGCAGCCGCTTCCTGACGGGGATTGAAATTCATCCAGGCGCATGCATCGGACGGCGGTTTTTCATCGATCACGGCATGGGTGTGGTGATCGGCGAGACCACCGAGATCGGCGACGACGTCCTGGTATATCAGAATGTGACGCTGGGCGGCACGGGAAACGAGAAAGGCAAACGGCATCCCACTCTGGGCAATCGCGTAGTGGTCGGCGCTGGCGCGAAGATCCTGGGCGGGATTCGCATTGGCGATAACGTGAAGGTGGGGGCGGGTTCGGTGGTAGTGCGGCCGGTGCCGGATAACTCCACGGTAGTCGGTATTCCGGGGCGCGTGGTGCGCACGCGCGGCGAGAACGGCGTCCTGGAGCATGGCAGCCTGCCGGACCCGGAAGGGCAGGCGATCGACGATCTGGCGCAACGCGTTTCCGAGCTGGAGGCGCTGGTGCGGCAGTTGTGCGGCGATCCCGTGGAGCTTCGATCGGGGCGGCGATGAAGTGGTTGGCCGCATTGTGGGCGCTGTGGGTCGCGCCTAGATTGGCGTTGTTGCCCGGTGTGGATGTCTACCCCTACTGAATTCAGCCCAGCATGGAAGAATTGGCGGCGAGGTTCGGTTGTGCCGCTGCCGATCCGGACTGGTCGTAAGGGCGTTCGAGCATGACAGAAGGCAGCCCGGTCCAGCTTGCGGTTCGCGCCGGCCGACGGCGAGAATGACGCGCGCCTGCTGAGCCCTGGGGGAAAGAGGACATTTCTACTTTACGCGACAGGCACACTTCGATTTGCCTTGACAACCCGTGGAGTTCGCTATCGACGCAGCGCCTCATTTCGCGTATACTAGTGCCAGGAGAAGCCAGTGACTGCCGTCTTCGCCACGCAAATTGAACTTGACGGTCGCGGTATCGCTTGGATCGGCGGCACCAAAGTGAAGGTCACCGAAGTAGTGCTCGATAAGATTGCGTACGGTTGGAGTCCGGAGGAAATCCATTTTCAGCATCCGCATCTGTCGTTGGCTCAAATTCATGCCGCGTTGACCTACTACTACGAGAACCAGAGCCACCTGGACCCTCAGATCCGGCACGGGCTGGAGGAGTCGGGCAAGCTCGCTCAATTCTCCGATGCGGATCTCCGATCCAAGTTGAGCAATCTCAAGCGCCAGCTCTGAGCCTTGCGTTCTACATGGATGTGCACGTACCCAGAGCTGTGACGACGGCTCTCCGCCTGCGATCAATCGATGTCTTAACAGCGCAGGACGATCGAGCGACTCAATGCGACGATGATCGGTTGCTGCAGCGGGCGACGGAACTTGGCCGCGTACTCGTTTCGCAAGACGAAGATCTCCTGCGCGAAGGAGTGCGGCGCTTACGCGAGGGCGAGGCCTTCTCCGGCGTTGTCTACACGCACCAACTCCGGGTCACGATAGGCCAGATGGTGGAGGATCTTGAACTGATCGCTCTGGCGACTTTTCAAGGAGGATTGGTCTGGCAAGATTCAATATTTGCCAATCGGATGAAGATTCGGGCGAATTGTGGTGTCGGAACTGAAACGCTGGTGCGGCAGTTGTGCGGCGATCCCGTGGAGCTTCGATCGGGGCGGCGATGAAGTGGTTGGCCGCATTGTGCGCGCTGTGGGTCGCGGCTGGCGCGGCGTTGTTGCGTGCGGCAGAAGTCTATACCTACTGGATTCAGCCTTGCACGGAGGATGTGGCGGCGCGGTCCGGTTGCGACGCGGCCGATCCGGAACTGGCCGTATGGGCGTTCGATGCATGGCAGAAAGCCGGCGGGAGCGGATTGCGGTTC
>JBEKTJ010000011.1:0-61657 GCA_049516155.1 Bryobacteraceae bacterium | reverse complement strand
CGGACTCGGTGGCGCGGAGAAAGTATTATAACGTCCGGCTAAGGGGAAAGGCATCCTTGATCCATTCGATCTCCGGCGGCTGGCATAGGATGATATTCACCAGATCGAAGCGCGCCTGTTCGCGAGCGGCGCCGGAACGGCGCAGATATTCACCGGCCGCCCGCCGGAGGTCTCTCTCCTTATCGAATCCAACCGCGCGGTCGGGACTGCCGAATTCCGCACTTACCCGCGATTTCACCTCCACAAATACCAGCGTTTGTCGGTCCCAAGCGACGATATCCAACTCGCCGCGGCCGGAGCGTTGGTGAAAGTTGCGCGCCACGATGGTGAGACCCTGGCGGCGCAGAAAACGATGCGCTAGATCCTCGCCCCGGCGTCCGTGGGCCTGCTCCGGCGTCGAGTGGCGGTTCCGGTGGCCATTGCGGGCGGCATCCGCTAAGCGGTAAAGAGAATTAACCGCCGATGCACGCCGATACACGCCGATAAGAAAACTCACAATCCGGCTCTGGGTTCTATCTGCGTGCATCTGCGTGCATCGGCGGATTGCTTCGAATTCGAAGTTCATCACTTTGCCGCGCACCACGAAACACAAGTAATGCTCCCAGAAACGCCGGTAGCGCGGAAAGTGGTTCACCAGGAATTCGAATCCAAGCCATCTCCAAAAGGAGAGTAGCTTAACCTCCACTGAAATCTCGCGAAACTTCGCCTTGGTGTAATAGCCGAAGCCGCCGTGGTTCTCCCCGAAATAGCGGAAGGAGAAGCTGTTCAGATGACTGCGGTGGGTGGGATCGCAAAACGAGCTGAAATCGGTGTAGTGCGGGGTTTCGATGCGCACCGTGCCGCCCGGCCGCACCAGGCGATGGAATTCCTCCATGGTGGCCATCACATCCGCTACGTGTTCAATTACGTGGATGGCCAGCACGCGGTCGAAGGAATTGTCCCGAAAGGGGTACGGAAAGCGGTCGAGATTGCAAAGGACATCGGCGCTCGTCGCAGGATTCCGGTCGATTCCGATGGCTCCCGGCTGCTTATGAACTCCGCATCCCACGTCCAGTATTCGCGGCACCCTTCCAGAGTACCGAACTGAACCGTTGCTCTGAAAATACGCGCCGTAGCGCGAATTGGAGGGCGGGCAATTTTGCCCGCAGCCGGCTTTCAGCCGGCTTCAGGCTGCCTGGAAAAGGCGGCTGCGGCTAGGATTGGCTGGCCACATTTTCATGCTTCAGGGTGGCCCGTCGCGGCCATGAGTGGTTTATCCGCGCTCATCGGCGGTGATCGGCAGCAACAAATTCCTTGGCCGTAGTGAGGAAGACGGTCTGGTGCGCGATGCGCGCCAGGGACGCGCGGTGCGTGATTAGAATCGCCGTGCGTCCCGCGGCGGCGCGCACCAGAGTTTCCGCAATGGCCTGCTCGTTGGCTTCATCCAGCGCCGAGGTCGGTTCGTCGAGCACCAACACCTTCGGATCCGCCAGCAGAGCGCGGGCTAGCGCCACCCGTTGGCGTTCGCCTGCTGAAAGCGTCTGCCCGCGTTCGGCGACGATGGTGCCGTAGCCATCCGGCAAAGCCAGGATGCGTTCATGAATGGACGCTGCCCGCGCGGCGCTGACGATCTCATCGTCACTGGCCTCGGGCTTCGCATAGGCAATATTCTCGCGAACGCTTGCGTGAAATAAGTAAGGGGCCTGATCCACCAGCATCACGGCATGGCGCACACTGGCGAGCGGAAGATCCCGCAGATCCCGCCCGTCGATGCGGATCGCCCCCGCGTCCGGATCGTAGAACCGGACCAGCAGATCGGCCAGGGTGGACTTACCTACGCCGCTGGGGCCCAGGATCGCGCAGATTGCGCCGGGCGCCACCCGGAACGATAGGTCTTCGAGAACCACATCGCCACCGTAACCGAACGAAACGCGATCAAACTCGATTTCGCCCCGCACATTGGCCAAGGGCACCGCGCCCGGCCGGTCGACGATCTCTGCGCGCGTATCGAACAGTTCCCAGACGCGCGAAAGAGAGACGCCGCCAGTCACCAGATTGCTATACAGGCTCATCAGGTTCTGCACCGGCGATAGCAGGCGCAGGTGGTATGACATCACCGCCACCAGAGAACCGATGGTCAGCGCGCCGTCGATCACCAGTTTGCCGCCATAGAGGAAAATCGCGGCAGTGGAGAGCGTCAGGATCGTCCCCGGAACGGCGCCGGATAAGAACGACATCAGTTGCATGCGCATCAGCGCATCCAGAAAGCTCTGGTTTCGGGCGCGAAAGCGCTCCACTTCCCGCGATTCGGCGCGCGCCGACACAACCAAGCGGATGCCCAACAGGGTTTCCAGCAGAAAGCTTCCGATATCGGAACTGCGCTCGCGGACCGCCCGCACACGCGCCGCCAGGCGATGCTGGTAGTGCTGTAGGGCCCACACGCTGGCGGGAACCGCCGCCACGCTCACCAGAAACAGGCGCGGACTGAGAGCGAGCATGATGCTGGCGCTGCCAATCAGAAACACGACGTTCGAGAGTACGCTGAGCAAGCTGTCGGCCGAGACGCGCTGCACTTCGGCGATATCGTTATTAATGCGCGACACCACATCGCCCAGTTTGGTGCGCGCCCAGAAGCGCGGCGACAGCGTTTGCAGGTGCCGGTACAGCGCCAGGCGCATGTCGAATAGCACGGACGCCGAAACGCGCACGTACTGGTAGCTGGACAAAATATTCAATACAAATCCCAGCACAGTGACGCTGAACATCATGCCGCTCACGATGAGGAGCATGCGCATATTGCGCTGGGTCAGCGCGTCGTCGATAAGGAGCTTCGAGATATACGGTTGCAGCAGGCCGAATCCGGTGGCGGCGATGCCTGCGAGCAGCACCAGAACCAGGCGCGCCCGGTAAGGGAGGATGAAGCGCAACGCCCGGCGATAGCCATCCAGGGGGATCCCACGGTCCGGCATGATTCCCTTTGTTCATAGCACAGTCGCGGGCGCGCGCCTCGATCACTCGCATAAAAAATATTTATCGAAGTCCCTCCGCCGACGGCTCGAGGACACGATATGATAGCCGGATAAGCCTATGAAGACACTGCTTGCCACGATTCTGGCTTTACCCCTGCTCGCGCAGAGTCAGACGCCGCAAGCTGCCCCGTCCGCGGACCCGGCCAAGCCTGCGTCCGAAGAAGGCATCCCGGTTACCAGTCCATTGGTAATCTCCAAGTGCGGCGGTTGCCACACCAAAGACCAAAAGGGCAATATGCTCCGCATCTCCTGGGAGCGCGCAACACCCGAGGGCTGGGAAGAAGCTATCAAGCGCATGGTGCGTCTGAACGGCGTCCGGTTGACGCCCGACGAAGCCCGCTTGATCGTCAAGTATCTCGCCACCTATCACGGCCTGGCTCCCGAAGAGGCCAAGCCGGTGATGTACTACGCCGAGCACCGCATTCAAGACGAAACCAACATCCCCACCGATAACGTGCATGGCGCATGCGCGAACTGCCATCCGATGGCGCGTCCGCTATCGTGGCGGCGTTCGGCGGAGGATTGGAAGCTGCTCGCCAATCTGCATATCGCTTTATATCCCACAGCGGATGAAGCTTTCCGGTTGGGAATCACCGCCGGCGGCTTCGATGAATCGCGCCACCATCAAGAACCCGGCGCGCCTCTGCCGGTTGACGAAGCGCTTGCCTATCTGGCTAAAACCGCCCCGCTCGAAACGCCGGAGTGGGCCGCGTGGCGCGCCCGCATGCGGGCGCCGAAGCTGGCGGGACGCTGGATCGTCTCCGCACACCTGCCAGGGCACGGCAGGTTTTATGGATCCATGGAGGTGGAGCCCAGCGCAGGAACGGACGACCAGTTCACCACGCGCGTAACGCTGACGTCCGTCAAGGACGGCTCGACTATCTCCCGCACGGGGCGCAGCTTGGTCTACGGCGGCTACGCATGGCGAGGCCGCTCCAAGGGAACACCGCCGGCGAACGCCGCGCCCGACGATCTGTCGAGCGAAATGCGCGAGGTGCTTTGGTTTTCGCCCGATCAGAATACGGGGGAAGGCCGCTGGTTTTGGGGCCAGTATCAGGAGTTCGGTTTCGACGTGAAATTGCAGCGCGCCTCCACGGAGCCTACTCTGATCGGCGCCGACCGCTCCTCGTTGAAGACCGGTTCGCAAGCGGCGCGCGTGCGCCTTATCGCGGAAAACCTGCCCGCGCAGATTGCGCCCTCGGATCTGGATTTCGGAACCGGCGTTACAGTGCGGCGGATTGTTTCGCACACGCCTACTGAAGTCGTGGCGGAGGTGGACGTAGCCGCCGACGCCGTGCCGGGCAAGCGGGACATTGCTTTCCACCGATCGGTGTTGCAGAGCGCCATCGCGGTGTACGATCGCATCGACTATGTGAGAGTGGTGCCCGATTCCGCCTTAGCCAGGCTGGGCAGCGAAACCCATCCCAAGGGCTACCAGCAGTTCGACGCGGTGGCCTACCAGCGCGGCGCGGACGGCAAGCCGCATACCGCGGACGATGTCGAACTGGGACCTATCGACGTGACTTGGTCGGTGGAAGAATTTTACGCGGTTTATGGCGATGACGATAAGGAGTTCGTGGGCTCATTGAGTCCGACGGGTTTCTTCACGCCAGCCTCCGATGGCCCAAATCCGCAGCGCAAATTCAGCCGGAATAATTATGGCGACGTTTGGGTAGTGGCCACCGCCAAAGACGAAAAAGACAAGGATGGCAGGCCTATGGCGGGCAAGTCGTATCTGGTAGTCACTGTGCCAGCCTACATCCAATGGGATCAGCCCGAGGTGGGACAATGACCGCCACCGAGACTGGCACTGCCACTGCCACACGCGTTTATCGTTTGGGCGAGTTTCACCGCTTCGACTCGGCCGGGGCGCACTTTCTATACTTGGTCCCGGCGGGCGCTATCTTTGCGGTAGACGATGCGGCCGGAAAATTGATCGACTGCTTGGCTGGGGGCGAGTTGGCGCATGAGCTGCTGATCGACGGCTTGGCGGCCAGAGGGCTTAGCATCGGCGACGCGGAGGAGTTGGTTGCGGAGATGTATCACGCCAATGTGATCGTGGCCGACGACTCCACCCCGGAACATCCGCAAGGCCTGCCCGACGTTTTCCCGATCCAGACGCTGGTGATGAATCTGACCAACCAGTGCAATCTGTCATGCCAATATTGCTACGAATTCGGCGCGGATAAAGTTGCCACGCCCGAAGGCAAGCCGAAATTCATGGACGTGGCAACCGCCAGAACTTCGGTCGATTTCCTGCTCGCGCAGTCCGGCGACCGGCGTTCGATTCACATTACGTTCTTCGGCGGCGAGACGCTGATGAATTTCCCGCTCTTGCAGGAAGTGGTGGCGTACGCCAACGCGCGAGCCGGCGAACAGGGGCGCCACGTCGATTTCAGCTTGACCACTAACGCCACGTTGCTGACGCCGGCGATTATCGATTATCTCTCCGAGAACCGTATCGGCGTGACCGTCAGCATGGACGGGCCTAAGGAGATGCATGATCATCTGCGGGTCTTCGCCAATGGCCGCGGCAGCTACGACATCATCGAGCCAAAGGTTCGCGCGCTGATCCAAAACCATCGCACGCGGCCAATTACCGCGCGCGTAACCCTGACTTCGGGCGTATCGGACGTGATCCGCATCTTCCGGCATTTGAAGCAGGACCTGGGATTCCATGAAGTAGGTTTTGCGCCGGTGACTACTTCGCCGAATCAACTGTATGCGATCGGCCAAAAGGGCATGGACGGAGTGTTGGAGCAGTTCCATATTCTAGCCGGCGAGTATCTTGAATATGCGCTGCGCGGCGAAGCGCACGGCTTTTCGAATGTCAGCGACACGCTGGCCGAGCTATGCCAGGGCGTGAATAAGTCGCATCCTTGCGGCGCCGGCTTGGGCCTGCTGGGCGTGGGTCCGTCGGGCGATATCGCGCCGTGCCACCGCTTCGTGGATTCCGATGTGCACGCGCTCGGACACATCTCGACAGGCGTCGACCGCGCCAAGCAGGCCGATTTTCTGCGCCGCGGGCACATCGATTCCAAGTACGATTGCCACACCTGCTGGGCGCGCCCGCTGTGCGCGGGCGGCTGCCACCATGAAGCTTACGTTCGTTACGGAGACACCGGCCATCCCAACCTCCACTATTGCGATTGGATCAGGGATTGGACCCATACCTGCCTCGAGATTTACGGCGCGATTGCAGCCGGGAATCCGGGTTTTTTGCAGCAGTTCGCGGAAAGGAAAGCATCCGAATGAGACACATGCGACCGTTGAACAAGAAGGCCGCCCGCATTGACGCTTACGTCGCCTCGCGCACCGACGATGTGGTGGCCTTGCAGGACGCGGCCAAGCAGCAACGCCCCCACGTTCCGATGGGGTGCTCGATTATGTTCACACCGGGTTGGGAGGTTGACGCGGCGGGCGGCACGGCCGGTCTGTGTCAGCCCGTGGAACGCGACATCTACGACTGTTTTGTCAGTTGCTATTGGCCGGCGCAAGTGCCCGATCATTTGAACAATGCATCCGACTGGACCGCCAAGTGCGCCTCCGCGACGAAGGACTGGCGAAATCTCGATCTGGTGTTCCCATAATGCGATTTCCTCACGATGGCGACGGCATGAGTGCCGTCGCGGGTGCGTGCGCCGCGCTGCTGCTCACCGCCAGTTGCGCTAGCGCCGGCACGCTGTACCTGCCGGCATATCCCGCCGCCGTTCTGGTCTTCGACGAGCAGAAAGCCAAGGTTGTCGACCGCATTCCGCTCGAGACCGGCACGCCCATGTCGATCCGCCTGTCGCCGGATCACAAGAAGATCTACGTCACCACCATCGACCACAATGGCATCGAAGTGATTGATGTCGCGACGCGCAAAGTGACCAATCACTTTGTGCTCAACACGGCCACCAAACAATATCGCTTCTTCGCCGGCACGCCGGACCCCGAGGGCAAGCTCTTCTATACGGTCAGCAAAGAGATCACCAAGTTTCCTGAACACTATGATGTCGGGAAGTGGAAGTACACCGTGGTCGATCTGGAACAACAGAAGATTGTGAAAACCGTGGATATTCCCAAGGAGGAAGAAGCGCAGAACCAGGGCGATTGGGGAAGCGGCGCGATTGATGTTTCGCCGGACGGCAAGTACCTGTACCAGTGGGGCGAGAAGATCACCATCCTGCAGGCCAGCGACTTCAAAGTGCTCGATCATATCGATCTGGCCCGGCCGGAACCTGCCGGGATGGAGAACGTACACTTCGGCAGCGATTTGGATCTGATCAACGAGCCTGGCGAGCACACCGCCATGTTCGTTTGGGCCGACCCCGTTGTTCACAACCACGTGTTTGGCCTCGCTCGCTTCGATCTGAACACCAAGCACATCGACTTCAATCCGATCGGTCCCATGCCCGCCGGCATGGCGGGTATTGAGGTCACGCCGGACAAGAAGTGGGCGTACACAGTCGTGCAGAATGGCATGCATGGGAACAAGCGCTGCGAGTTTTGGGCGTTTGACTTGTCGAGCGACCGCCTTACCCAAAAGGCGGATGTGCCTTGCCGCACGCGGTTCACGCTAGGCATTTCGGCGGACGGTAAGAAGCTCTATATCTATGGGGCGGGCTTTGACATAGAAGTGTACGACGCCGCTACTCTCAAGTACGAAAAGACTTGGGATCTGAGCACCGATGTCACTTACGCGGGCATCGTGGTTGTACCATAGGTCGGACAGGCCTCCTGGCCTGTCGTGGACAGACCGGGAGGTCTGTCCTACCTGACATGGATGTAGTCATCCGAGGGGACGGAGTCGCAGCTTACTGTTGTGCGCATCTGCTGCATAAGGCGGGATACCAAGTCGCTCTCGAACGTGTAAACCGCCCTAGGCTACCCGCGATCATGCTGGGCGATCAGGCGCTTCCGCTAATCCGGGATGTTTTTGAACAGCCTGGCCTGCTCCGCAACTTGCCCGTAATCACCAAGCGCGTCGTAGCGTGGGGGCCGGGCGCCAAACCCGTCGCGGTGGAGCATTCCGCAGTCGTAGTTTCCGAGGAAGTTCTGCTCGCAGCGATCCGGCCATCGCATATCCCCGAAGCCGATCCAGTGCAGGATGCCCGTTGGACCATCTTCGCGGCGCGGCCCCTACCCGCCCAAACAGTCGAACATCGTTTTGGATCGCGCCAGGCTACCGCCGCGCCCGTAACGCTGAAAAACACCTCCGATCCGGGCGCTTGCCACATCGAGTCCCTGGACAACGGATGGCTGTTCCTGATTCCGAACGCGCCCCGGTCGGGATGGCTGCTAGCTGTTGGAGACGCGCCCGAAGTTCTGCTCCGCGCAAGCCGGGTGATCACAGCGGAGATCGCGAATTGCGGCTCCTCGCTGGGCGGATTTCCGGCCTACTCTCGGATTGCTTCGCCGCTCTGCGGTCCTGGCTGGCTGGCCTGCGGAACCGCGGCGATGGCCTTCGATCCCATCTGCGGCGACGGAACCGCACACGCCATCCGCGAAGCGATTCTGGCCTCGGCCGTGATCCGCGCGCTGGCCAACGGCGGCGCCGACGACCTGCTATCGCATTATGAAGCCCGTCTGACCGCAGGATTCCGCCGCCATCTCGGACTTTGCCGGGGCTTCTACCAATCGGGCGGCACCGCTCCGCTATGGCGTTCGGAGCTGGACGCTATCGACCGCGGCATCCGCTGGTGCGACGCCAAACTCAGTGCCGGAGCGGGTTTCCGCTACCGGCTGCGAGGCTTCGAATTGGAAGCGGTCTGAACTCCCTCTTCGCCAGCCGCCAGCAAGGCGGCAGTGGCGTAGCCGGTGGCTGCGTCGGTCATGAACTTCTCGGGCACCGTGCCGGCATCGTGCTTGTGATTCATGGAATCCGCGAACCAGTAGCCGCCCGGGTCTTGGTGGGCTCGGAGCCAGGCCAGCGCTTTCGATAAACCCGCCTGCGATGGCCGGACTCCGGCCTGCTCGACAGCGTATGCAACCAGCGCGGTGGCGTAACTGTTTGAGCCCACCGAAGCCGGCGCCCTGTCGCGCTGCTTCCACTGGCCGAGCGACTGAATGGTCCATCCGCCATCCGTCTCTTGTTTGCGCCACAACTCGTCCAAGATGGCTTGCTTGTCGGCTTCCGGCAGCAGATCCCGCAGCTTGGAAGACGACCACAGCAGGAATAGCTTGTTATGCAGCGGTTGCGTGCTCTCTTCAGTGCGCAGGTAAGTTCGGAGAGCGGCCACATTCTCCTGGATTTCCGGACGACCCTGATAATTCGCGGGAGCTATACCGGTGGCCAGCGCCGCGAGCGCGCCGCCATAGTAGGCTGCGTCCTTGGTTTCCCACGGATCCAGATCGAAGTTCGACCAAAGCCAGTTGCCCTTGTCCGGTCCGCTCTTCAACTGCGTCGACCATAGGCGATCGAACGCCTTTTCCCCTTCCGCGCTTAACCGGCCGCGGGGAGCATCGTCCATCGCCAATACCAAGGAGGCAAGCACTACTTGCGCGCCGTACACCTGATCCACGATCAGGCCCTTCAGGCCGCCAAACAGATCGTTTGCGTCGGTACGGATCACGGTGGCACGCATGCTGGATACCAGCACGCCCTCGTAGAGCGTAGGGCCGGTCTTCTCATTCAATACGTGGCGGAGCGCCGGCCGGGCCAGCAAATAAGGCAAGCCGGTATGGCAAGAGACGCATGCCACACCGGAGTGCAAGGCCGTTGGCCATGCGTCCCACTCCTTCTGGCGGGCGTCCATGTACTGCGCGGCCAACCGCGCGTTCCAGTCTGCGCAAAATGCGGGCGCGACGGCCAAGGCCAGCAGGGCGGCAAGACGAATCGACATGCGAATCTCCTATTTTGGAAGTATAGCCCGGATTTGGTTGATGGTCCAGCACAGACATTCGGCCGTGCTGGCCTCGCATATGTATCCAATAAGACAATTCTACCCGGCGATATTGGAGCGAAACGTGTAACAATAGGCAGTTTCGTCTTTACGAACGCCACGAGGATGCTTCACACACTTTCCTTATGATCCCGGCGGCTCGATCTCCCGATTGGAACTCGGACGGCGGCACTGAGCCGATCGCTGTTGTCGGGATGGGATGCCGTCTTCCCGGTGGTATCCAATCTCCGGCCGGCTTTTGGGAGTTTCTGGTAAACGGAAAGGATGGCATTACTGAAGTCCCTTCCAGTCGATGGAACCGAGAGGCTTATTACTCCAAGGACCGCGCGCAAGCCGGAAAGGTGATCAGCCGCGAAGGCGGCTTCATAGAAGGGATAGACCTTTTCGAACCCGGCTTTTTCGGAATTTCGGAAAGCGAGGCCCCGTACATCGACCCGCAACACAGGGTCCTTCTGGAAGTCACCTGGGAAGCATTCGAGCGTGCTGGCCTCGTAATGGAGCGGTACCGCGGCAGCCCGGTTGGAGTGTTCATCGGCTGCTTCACTGCCGACTATCTGCACATCCAGTTTGCAGACTCCTACGAGGTGGGCGCCTACACCGCGACTGGGGCCATGAGCACTATGGTCGCCGCGCGTATTTCGCATACGTTCGATTTTCGCGGTCCGTCGATGACGTTGGATACCGCATGTTCTTCGTCGCTGCACTGCGTGCACTTGGCGTGCGAAAGCCTGCGCGCCGGTGATTCAGACGTTGCGGTCGCCGGTGGAAGTCAACTGACGCTGATCCCCGACTTTAACATCGCGGAAGCGAAGGCCGGGTTCCTCTCGGACACGGCCCAGTGCCGCACATTCGACGCCGGAGCGCGAGGCTATGTCCGCAGCGAGGGCATTGGAGTGGCAGTGCTGAAGCGGCTCCGCGACGCCCTGGCAGCGGGCGATCCGGTGCAAGCTGTCATTCTGGGCAGCGCGATGAATCAAGACGGCCGCACACCTTCCATTGCTCAGCCGAGTCTGGCGGCACAAAAGGAAGTCATGCGTCGGGCCTGCGCGCGCGCCGGCATTCCGCCCTCGGCCGTTCGCTATGTGGAGGCGCACGGCACGGGAACCTCCGCTGGCGATCGCGCGGAGGCGGAGGCAATTGGAACCGTGTTTCGCGTGGAGCCCGGATGTTCTTCCGAATTGCTGGTCGGGTCGGTTAAATCAAACATTGGGCACGCGGAGGCCGCCGCGGGGATCTGTGGACTCATGAAGGCTGTCCTCTGCGTCAAGCACCAGTCCATCCCGCGCAATCTACATTTCGAGACGCCGAATTCCGCGATTAACTTCAAACAACTTGGCATACGCGTGCCGGTCACGCTTGTGCCCCTGCCGGACGGGCCAATTCACGCTTGCGTAAACTCGTTCGGATTCGGAGGCTCGAATGCCGCCGTTGTGATTCGCGGCCCGCTGGATCTCGAACGCGTGCGGCACGCGGCGCCGGAGCCACCGCACCATGCGTTCCTCCTCCCGGTCTCCGCGAGATCTGCCTCCGCCTTGCGGGAGTCGGCTTGCCGCATGGAGGCATGGCTCCGGAATTCGCCTAACGAAGTTCGCATGGAAGATCTCTGTTATACGGCTGGCGGCCGGCGAACTCACCACGAGCATCGGCGGGCCTTCGTTTTCAGCGATCTTGATTCGTTGCGCCATCAGCTTGGGTTGTTGACAGGCGGCAGCTATGGTGATTTGCCGGCGTCCGCCGATTCCGGCAAAGGGACGGTATGGGTGTTTTCCGGGGCGGGAAACCAGCGCTTTCAGACGGGGCTTCAGCTCTTTCGGGAAGAAGCGGTGTTTCGCAAAGTCCTCAAACAGTGTGATGAAATCTATCATGGGCTTGCGGGCTTTTCGCTGATCGAGGTCATGGGTAGCCGGCCTTCCGGAGAATACATTCAGGAGGCGTGGCTCTCCCACCCGGTGACGGTTTCGATCCAACTTGGGCTGGCATCGCTATTCCGCTCGTGGGGCCTGGAGCCGGCCGCTATCGTCGGTCACAGCCTCGGCGAGACTGCGGCATTCCACGCTGCTGGCGTCTACAGCCTGGAACAGACTCTTCAACTCGTGTTTCATCGCTGCGAATGCCTGAAGCCTCTCCATGGAACGGGCGGTTTGCTTGCCGTCGCCGCCGAGGAAGCGTCCATCCGGGCCGCGTTGGGTGCGGCCTCCGCCGATTTCGCCGTGGCCGCGGCCAACGGACCAGCGGCGTTTACTTTGTCCGCGTGCGGCCCACTCCTGGAAAGCGCGCGTGAGCGGCTCAATAGCGCCGGAATTCGTTGCCAGGTTTTGGCGGAGTCGTTCGCGTGCCACCACCGCTATCCCGCTCTCGAATCCGCCGCGCAGGCATTGGAGGAGCGGGTGCGCGGACTGGAGGCCCGTGTTCCCCATACGCCGTTGTATTCGACGGTGACCGGGGGTGCATTGAACGCTCCGCCGGCGTCGTCATACTGGGCGACGCATTTGCTGGAATCCGTAAAGCTACATCCGGTTATTTCCTTGCTCGCCGAGCAGGGCCTTGAGCGGTTCTTAGAGCTGGGCGCTTACCCCGCGCTCTCGGCTTCTATCGCCGCCACGGTGGACAACCAGCGAGCTCGCATTTGCGCGTCGCTTCATCCGGATCGCGACGAGAGATCCTCGCTGCTGAATTCGCTCGGCGGACTGTACGAGTCTGGTGAGCGAATCGACTGGCAGGCCCTCTATCCATCCGGCAAGGTTCTGGGTTTGCCCGCGTATTCGTGGCAGCGGCGCCGATTCTGGCGAGAGCCCGAGGCCAGCTTGCGGCATCGTACCCGCCCCGCGGCGTGGCATTTGCTGGGTGAGCGGTCGGCCGGAGGCGGCACTGTTTGGAGAGCCGAAATAAGCGTGGAAAAGTTACCATTTCTACTGGATCACAGGATCGCAGGGGAAGCGTTGTTTCCAGCGGCGGGTTACATCGACATGGCCCTTTGTGCCGGCCAGGAACACTTCGCCGGCTATCCTTTCGTCATCGAGGATCTGAAGCTTCTCAAGCCGATTCATTTGAATCGCGGTAGCGCCTTCTTTACCGAATTTCAACTTGACGCCGCCAACGGCACGTTCTCTATTTATGCAACCCCCAGCCTGACCGATCGCTCGCATCGGCGAGTGGCTGGAGGAAAACTGCGCAGCTTGCCTCCCGGGGTCAACGTGCCGCTCGATCCGCCTCTTCTGGATAAGGGGGACAGCGATTTCCCGGGTGACCAGCTTTACGAAAGCTTCGCGCAGCGTAGGTACGACTATCGCCGCACTTTCCGCGGAATCCGCCATGCATGGGTCGATCATGAGCAAGCCTTCTGCGAGATCGAGATTTCACCTGCCGCCGAAACTTTGGGGTACACGTTTCATCCGGCGGCTCTGGACGTCGCATTTCAGGCGATGCTTTGCATTCGCGTGGCTCGTGAACAGCACGATTCGGCGTCGTCGCGCGTGTTGGAGGTTCCCGATCGGATCGGTTCGATCCGGCTTCTAGGGACACCCACCCGCCGAATGTTTGTATGGGCGCGCGTTCTAGATACGGCAACGGGCAGTTGCGGAGAGTTGCGCATCTTCGACGACTCGCGGCGACTGGTGGCTCACATCGGGGAATTCTCCACGCGCCGGGTCGAAGGCATGGAAAATTCAGGGGGCGCGGATTGGGTCCGGCGCAGCCTCTACCAAACCGTGTGGCGGCTCGACGAACCTGGCGTGGTCGCGATTCCTTCCGCAACCAACCGTTCCGAAAAGGGTGCGGCTTGGGTAATTCTCTCCGACGGCGATGCGGGCGATCGCTTTGCCGGCCGGTTCGCGGAAATGAGCGCCGCCCGCGTGATGCTCGGTTCGTGGCGGCCCGCCTCAACCGGACCGGCGATTCGGCCAAATTACGAGGAAATCCTCAACCTCGAAGCGGCAGTTGCGGGAGTGATTCACGTGGCGAACTTGGATTCTCCCAGCCCACCGGCGGGCGCGCTCGCGAGCAGCGGCGATACCTGTTGCGCCTCGCTGCTGAGCCTGGCTCGAACGCTATCCCGACGCCGCGATGGCTGCAAACTGTGGGTGATCACCAAGGGCGCGCATCAGCTCAGACCCTCCGACTCGCCGGCCGATCCGTTTCAAGCAGCGGCTTGGGGTTTGGCTCGCGCCATTGGACAACGCGAAATACCGGCGATCTGGGGCGGCCTCATCGACCTGTCTCGCGATTGCGTTCAAAGCGAAATCGACGAGGCCGCCAGTTCCATTATTCTGCCGCGCGGTGAAGATCAGCTCGCGTTTCGGGACCGAGACCGCTTGATACTCCGGCTTCGCAGGATGGACGTGAAGGACACTTGCGCGCCCGAGATCGCCTTCCGGCACGACGGAGTATACATCGTGACTGGCGCTTTTGGGGCTTTGGGCGGAGCCGTGGCCCGCTGGATGGTGGCTCGAGGTGCGCGCCGCCTGATCCTGCCGGATCACCGCGATGAGCCCCGCCGCCGCGCCTCTCTAGTGGCCGAACTCGAATCGGCCGGAGCCGTCATCGAAGTGGTGGTGCTGGACCTTTCCGATTCCGGACAAGTGGCCGCGTACTGCGAGCGGCGACGGAAGGAGAAAGCGCCGCCGATCCGGGGCATCGTATATTGCGCCGGCCACTCGCGCGACCAACTGGCGGTCGCCGCGGACAGCGCCACATTCGATGGCGTCTTCAACTCCAAGGTGGCTGGCGCATGGGCTCTGCATCAGTCCCTCCGCGACGCACCGCTCGAACACTTCGTGCTTTTCTCTTCAGTCGCTTCCGTGCTCCCGAATCCCGGGATGGGAGCCTACGCCGCCGCGAACCGGTTTCTCGACGGTCTGGCGAATCATCGACGCTCCCTGGGGCTGCCTGGGCTCAGCATCGCGTGGGGTCCGTGGGTGATTGGGATGACCGAGCGTAGCGGGGTCAAGGGATACCTGGATCGCGTCGGCTTTCAGTGCTTCACTGTGCCGCAAGCTATCCGGCTGCTGGAGCGGCTCTGGCATTCCGAGTACCCCGACCCTATTGCGTTGGCGGTCGATTGGCCTCGTGCGTTGGCTCAGGGCGCATTGCCGTTTCCCATCCTGAAGGACCTGCGGTGCGAGCTTGATGTAGGCGAAGCTTCAACTGCCGATTCCAGCAACGCCGGCTCACCTGCCGAACTGGAATCGTGCCAGCCTCCCAGTTCCGTCGAGGAGCGTCTGCGCAGTATCGTGACCAGGCTAATATCGCCGCGAAACCAGTTGGACATGACGATCCCGCTGGTGGAACAGGGTCTTGACTCGCTCGCCGCCGCCGTACTGAGTGAAAGCCTTTATCGCGAGTTCGGCGTGACTTTCGAGGCAAATGCGTTCGCGGACGGGCCGAATTTACGGGACCTGTTGGATCGGATCGCGAAAAACGGGAATCCTCTTGCATCCCCGGAGTTCCTATCCGAGGCTGAATAACGTCATCAACCCTTGGAATTGAGTCGCCTTTCCGAGCAGCCAAAACGCACCCCCTGAGCGCGGTGCTGAGTCACTCTTGCGGCAAGAGTATGGTAAATTTCTCAGGCGTCGGGAAGCGCTTGTAATGATTGTTGGGATTCCCGCTAGCTTGCGGCGCCGCATGTCGAAGAATCTGTCTTAGGTATCTTTAACCTCAACTCCGCTTGCCGTAATCTTGCCGCAAAAAGCACTTGACTTTCGTTGGAAACTGTGCTGAAATCTAAGCCGGAACCTAAACTGGCGAACCTGGTTCTCGACACTCGTTGCTGTATTTTTCCATCCAACCGAGCGAATGTCAGAGGCTAGTCCGTAGGAGGTCAAAATGGAATCCGTGAAAGACCGCGACAAGATCCTCGGCGCACGCCGCGATCTACTGGGCGATCCTTTGTGCGTGGAAGTGCTTGCCTGGATGAGGCCTCTTTATTTGCGTCCACCGGGTGAATTCCCCATCGGCGTCGCAAAAATAATAGCTGAGATTGCTTCCCTGCTGGAACCCGCGGCGAAGAAGGAGGGAAAGGTGCGAATCTTGTGCGAGAACCTTTCGAAATTCATGGCCGCACCGGTGCCCCAGGTGTACGTGGGACTATTCGATTCGATCAAGCGGCCCCACTCCAGTTTGCTAGGGACGTTCGTCGCCGCGGTGTATGCCCGCGCGTTACTTCTGTTGGCGGCGAGCGAAGGCCATGGAGCTAAGGTTCTCGGATGCTTCCGGGACGTCCTGGCTGACCCGGCAAAGTTCGAAAAGGGCCTGGCCCCGCAGAAAAGATTAGATGAGCGCTTTATCGGTCACATGGTAACCCTGGTGGAAGTTGAAGCGCAGTTAGACCCTTACTTTCAGTATGTTCTGAAACATTCCGCGGATCTGTTCGCCCAGACGCACCGGCCCAGCGATCACTCCGCGAACCCGAAACCGGATCCGAAGTCCGGTATGGAATCACTTAGCCCCGAGCATCGATCTTCTTGGTGGTTGATGCCAATCGCTACGGCGTTTGCGTTGAGTATCTGGGACCAAGAAGTCGCTTAGCATTGCGCCCTAAGAGCAAAGGAAAGAACCCATGCCGGTCGAAATCGCGATAGCTGAAGTAATAACCGAAATCGATGAGTTTGATCTCGATCTCAGATTGGGTTCCATCGAGATCGCGGATCAGCCGTCTGTTGAGATCCATGCCAGTGGCAGTTGCACGTGTACGCATAACAAGAGTTGCACTTGCCCCAGTTGCAGTTGCAGTTGTAGTTGCAGTTGTAGTTGTGACTGCAGTAACAGTTGCGACTGCAGCAGCAGTTGCGGATGCGACACCGACGACGATGACTGGTAAATCCGGCCCACGGAGCCCCTTGGCCGTGTGACGGAAAGGCTGCCGTGTAGCCAATCCATGAACGGCTCAGCGGTGAAGGAGCGCTCGATGGGAGGAGAGAGTCCGAAGGCCGCTCCACGGCGATCCGACTTCCGTAACGTGAGTTGGGGTCTGCCATCGGCGCAAACCGGGCATCCCGCATCCCCCGCGAATGCGGATCGGGCGCGTGCCGTCGCATTGGTGGTGGCGCACAGCCTGCAGCTCAATCAAGCTCAAAATACGAACGGACATTATGATCCAAGCCTCGCCGCCGGTGACGCGGGTCTGGCCGTGCTGTTCGGCTATCTGGATCGAATTTTTCCCAGCGCCGGGTGGGATAAGATTGCGCACCAAGCTGTGTTGCGTATCAGTGTAAGCCTCGGCGCGTCGGCACAGAGGTCCATCGGACTCTTCAGCGGCCTGACGGGCTGGGCGTTTGCCACTTGGTCCCTATCACGGGGCGACACACGTTATAAGCGCGCACGTTTGGCGATCGAAGAGGCACTGTTGCCCAAGGCCGCGGTTTTGGCGGCGTCCTTGATCAATCGCTATGGTATCCCCGTCGAGGATTATGACGTTGTTACGGGAATCAGCGGAGTGGCCGCGTATCTTCTGTGCAGAATCAACGACGCGAGCGCCCTCCGGACGCTACGAGCCATAGTAGAGGCGCTCGTGGAAGTCGTCGAGCGCGCTACGCCGACGCCGGCGTGGTTTACGCCAGCCGATATGATTTCAGGCCAAGCCATGATCGGGAAATATCCGGAAGGATATTTAAATTGTGGCCTGGCGCATGGTGCGGCGGGAATTCTGAGCCTTCTGGCGCTCGCTTATCGCGAGGACATCGAAGTGCCAAAGTCGCGGTCCGCCATCGAACGTCTGGCACATTGGCTCATCGCACAGGGCCGACCCGATCGCTGGGGGACAACGTGGCCTGCCGCGGTTGGCGTTAGAGATTTAGATCCGGTCACGCCCGGGCCCATGGGTTGGTGCTACGGAAACCCCGGCGTAGCGCGCGCCTTATGGCTGGCTGGAAGCGCGTTGGACGACGCTGGCATTTGCGAGACGGCGAAGGAGGCCTTGCGATCCGTTTACCGCCGTCCGCATTCCCGGCGCGGCGCGATTTCGCCTACTTTTTGTCATGGCGCCGCCGGCCTGCTCCAGATCACGCTGCGACTGGCGAACGAGACCGCGCTGCCGGAGTTTTTCGATGCGGCGAACGGCGCTTTGGAGCGGCTACTCGCTCTATTCACGGAGGACTCCGTGTTCGGGTATCGCGATTATGACCGCGAAAGCGGGCTTGTGGATCGTCCAGGGTTGTTGGAGGGGGCCGCGGGCGTGGCGCTCGTGCTTTTGGCCGCCGCCTGCAATCAAGAGCCGGAGTGGGACCGTCTTTTCTTGCTCTCATGATCGCGGCTAAGAATGGACAACGCGCGGACAAACACAATGAGACCCACGGTCTCTATGATCCGCTCGATTTTGCGGTGCTGCGCACGCCACTGATGCCCGTGGAGTTTTACGGCGCGATGAGCGGGAGTTCGTTTTGCGATCAAAGCGTGCGCGACTTCCTGGATGATGAACGTGTGTTGCTGGCGATCCATGCGGCCAGCCCCGAGCTGGTGCGTGCCTTACGCGCTCCAACCACCAATGCAGGGGATCGCGCGCGCGCGAAACGGAAGTTGCGCCGCTACCTGATCCGCATGTCCACCCGCCCGACGCCTTTTGGGGCTTTGGCGGGTGCGGCCATAGCGAAGCTCGGGGAGCAAACCACGCTGCGTGTAGATGAAACCCAAGTGCGGCATTGCCGGTACCTGGATGTACCGTGGCTGCTGGCCTTCGCGCACAGGCTCGAGTCCGATCCGGAGATCTTCCGGCAACTCAATTTGCAAACAAATCCGTGCGCCTTCGAGCGTGGCGGACGAGTTCATCTCCGGGAGTTGAATCCGCTTTGCAAAAGCGCCATTGCGGTGAAAGACGCCTCTCTGAAAGCCACCAAAGTGGTGAGGCGCGCGCTGGACACAGCCAGGGCCCCGGTCGCCTACGAAGCTCTCTCACGCTGCCTGGCCAGCTCTCCTGGCGCGACCGAGGAGAAAATCCGGCGTTTCATCGTCGAGCTGTGGCATCAAGAGTTTCTGTTGACGGACCTTCGTCCGCCATTCACAAATGGAGATCCCATTCGGTATCTCTTGGAGCGTTTGAAGAGCCTTGACGGGGCAGAACCCTACCGTTTCGAACTCGAGCGCCAATTGGCCAGGGCGGACGCCCCCCTCTTCTATAAACCGGCCTCGAATTCAGAATCGCGGGATAGCGGGTCGCCGGCTCCTGAAGGCGCGCCTCGAATTCATGTCGATACGGTGTTTTCCACCACCGGCGAGTTGAATGTCGCGGTTGCGAGGGAGGCGGCGCAAGCCGCGGAGATTCTCTTGTCACTCACGCCCTGGCCCACAGGCTTGCCACACATCGCGGCGTATCGGAAAGTTTTCGAAGATCGCTATGGCATGGATCGTGAAGTGCCATTGCTCGAAATGATCGACTCGGAGTATGGAATCGGCATCCCGCCAGCCTATGATGGAAAAAAGACTCTACCCGGCGCGGAACAGGCCGCGGCGCTGCGAATTCGCCGGGAGACGTTGTTCGAAATCGCGCGTGCGGCGAACGCCGATCGCCGTCTGGAGGTAGAACTCGACGAAGAAACGCTGCAACGGTTGCGCACCTGGAAGCCAAGCGTCCAAAGCGCTCCGGCCTCGCTGGAGATTAACGTTTTCGTGTCCGCCGCCTCCGCTAGAGATCTCGACGAGGGTCGCTTTTCGATTGTAGTGGGTCCCAACGTGGGCGCCATGGAAGCAGGACGAAGCCTGGGGCGGTTTGCGGAATCGCTAGGTCCGATGGGAATGAAAGCCTACCAAGACGCAGCGCGGTTAAACGAAAAGGCGATTTCCGGAAAGCAGTGCGTGGAACTCAATTACTTGCCTCGAAAGTTTCCGGTAGCGAACATTCTCGTGCGCCCTGCCACTCGAAAATTTGAAGTCAATGTGGGCGTGCAACCCGGCGTGCCGCTTAGCCAGGCGATCCCAGTGAGCGATCTCGTCGTTGGGGTCCGCAACTCGCGGTTCTACGTCAAGTCCCTCACCCTCAATTGCGCACTCATGATCTGTTCGGGACATATGGCGAACGTCGAGTTCGCACCCGCGATTAGCCGCCTGCTCACCGAGCTGATGTTCGATGGGATCGCTTTGCTCAGAGACCTGGATTGGAACGTCGCGCTCATGCACCCTTTTCTCCCTCGGGTGCGCGTAGGTCGTGTGGTGATAAGCGTCGCGAAATGGCGAATCTCCGACGTTCTGGTGAAACGGCAGTTTAGCCTCGAAAACGGCCAAGCATTCCGAAATTCGCTCGCGCGGTGGCGCGCGGAATGGAATGTTCCCCGGCATGTTCATCTCGCCGAGGGCGATAATCGGCTGGTACTGGACTTAGAAAATGAGATGGACACCGAAGACCTTCGCGGCGAATTGCGACAAGTGTCCGAGGGCAACCCGATGACGCTCGAAGAGGTCTACCCTAGCTTGACGGATGCGTGGCTGCGCGGGTCGAGCGGAAGGTTTGTGGCGGAGTACGTTGTTCCGCTGGTTATCCATGCCAATAGCCGAACAGGACACGCTCCGGATCCTCGCCCCTATCTGGCTAAACCGAGCGACGCGATGCGGGAAGCCATAGCCGCGCGCCGTCTGAAACCCCCTGGTTCAGATTGGTTATACATTAAGTTGTATACCGCGCTGTCGATCGAGGATGACCTTCTCACCGGCCCGATTCGTGAGTTAGCCTGCTGGGCACTGGAATCCGGGATCGTCCGTCGGTGGTTTTTTGTGCGGTATGCCGATCCACAAACGCACATCCGCCTTCGGTTTCAAGGCGTTCCCGCGGAGCTGTCCGAATCGTTGCTTCCTAAGCTGTTCTCTTGGGGACGGGATCTGGTGAAGGAAGACCTTTGCCTGCGGTTCGCGATTGATACCTATGAGCCGGAGATTGAGCGCTATGGAGGTATAGATGCGATCGACCTTGCCGAGGAATTGTTTTTTCTCGACAGTGCATCGGTCTTGGCATTGCTGCGCCTCCTCGGACCCCGATGCCCGCTACGCCGGGTTGAACTAGCGGTATTCGGCCTCGATTTTCTATTCGGGACGTTAGGATGCAGTCCTGTTCAGAAGCGCGGGCTTTTCAAAGGTATGGGCGCGCCTCGGCAAGAGTCGGGCCCGGTGTTTCGCGAGCGGAAGGGAGTTCTCCAGGCGCTGGCGGGTTTACACCAGGATTCGTCTTTCTCGAAGATCATCGACGAAATGTCGCGTGCGGTGGAACCCAACGCCGCCGCGATCGAGGACGTTGGGGCGCGATTGCGGGCGCTGGAACCTGAGGGCCGATTGGTTCCGGCACTCGATGCCATTTACAGGAGTTTTGCTCACATGCACTGCAATCGCCTTGGCCTGGATGGCGCCACCGAGAAGCTCGCGTATGGTCTTTTGACACGCACCTACGACACTTTGCGGGCGTTCTCTGAGAAGCAAATGCAGAGCCCCAGGCTGGCTGCCGACTTGGCCTGCGGCCCGCAAGATAAGCGGGTTTTCACTGGCTACTAAAATGGCATCTCCAACTTCAACTACTGCGCTACACGGCTTTCTTTTGCAGTTAGGCGCCCACGACGTCTCCCATTCCGGGCGATCGCTGTATGAACACCTCTGCGGAGTTAACTCGATCCTCCGCGCTTGGGAGCAGCCCGAGAGTATATGCAATGCGGGCATGTTTCACTCGATTTATTCCACGGAGAAATTCCGGCACACAACCTTGTCGATGAACGAGCGCCCGCGGTTGCAGGCCGCGATTGGAGAGGAAGCTGAGCGCCTGGTGTATCTGTTTGCAACATTGCCACGAACCGCCGTATTGGAAGCTGCGAACTCTTGGCTGCCATTCTCCTCTGCCGCGTACGCCGAAATCCCGTGCCACGGGAATGGCAAGATCGTCGTCCAGGTATCGAAGAGTGAATTGACCAATCTCGTGCTTCTGCACATGGCCAATCGCGTGGAACAGGCGTCGAAGCCGGCTACCGGTATTGGGTTTTGGCTGTCCCGTATCAGCGAGTTAGTTACAAATTTACGCGCATTCAGCGACACCGACCTCCCCAAAGTTCTCGCAGACCTGGGAACCATCACCGTTGACGATGAGCGGCGGCTGAATTCCCTTTATCTGCAAGGAATCAACCTGCTGCAAAATGACGATCCGCGCGGGGCTCTGGCATATCTGGATGGCGCTTGCCGCGACTACGGATTTGTGGGAGAGCCCTACTTGATGCTGGCGGTTGGGCATGCATTGTTGGGGGAGTCGGAACTTGCCCGCGAAGCTGCGTGTAAGGGCCGCGCGCTCTTGAAAAGCTGGGGCGCCCCTTGGCACAAACGCCTGTCCATGGAGAGCTGGTACATGCTTGCCGATCGCATCACGGACAATGGTCCCATCGAAGACATGAAGACCCTGCTCCGCGGAATTTCCGTCGCGCACGACAAGGCGCAAGCGCTGGCAGACGAGGAAACTGGAGTCGAGTCCAATGGCTCGGGCTCGTTGATTACCGCTCGGCAGGCTGATGCTTCCCGCTTCTTCTCCTACCTCAAAGCAGTTCAGATTCACCGGTCCAAACGTGCCATCAAATGGTACCCGGGTTTGAGCCGGAAAGATTGGTATGACCCCGCGCAATTCCCCGTGACGCGGGAACTGGAATCCCACTTCGACGAAATTAAAGCGGAAGCGCTCGAAGTGGAACCGGGCTACTACTATGAAGAGGCGGAAAACATCGGGCGCACAGGTAATTGGCAAGTGTGCATGTTTTATGAGCAGGGGCGCCGAAACGACCTTGTTTGCCGGCAGTGCCCAAGGACCGCCGCGATTATCGAGGGGAACGACTCCATCCGTCGAACGGCGGGTTTGATCTATCTTTCCAAGATGGCTCCGCACACTCATGTGGCGGCGCACCAGGCACGGGGCAATATCCGCTTGCGCTGCCATCTCGCGCTCCGCATTCCTCGCGGCGATTGCGCGATCCGGGTGGGAGACCAGGTGCACCACTGGGAAGAGGGCAAGTGCATTGTTTTTGACGACACGTTCGAACATGAGGTATGGAATCGCACGGATGAAGAGCGGTTGGTGTTACTGATAGATCTCTGGCACCCGGATTTAACTCAACTGGAGCGCGACGCACTGGATACCATCAACTGGTTGAGCACGGCCATAGCCAGCGGCATGGTGGGAACCTGGCAAAGAAACGACAGTCAACGAGGCAGAGAAGGAAAGTTTGGAGTCAAGCAACCCGAAGACTTGTTTGATTAGAAGGGAAATGAGCAGTCGACGTCTCCGCGGATCGTTTCCGGGGCGAGCCACTTATGATGTACACCGAGGTAAGCCTTCGCTCGCCATGACGCCGCCTCTGGACAATCCACCTTAATGTGATGCAGCTTGCGCACAAACGCACTGTGGAACCCGCCTTCCCGCTGTCGAGAGGCTGCTAAGAGTTGCTGGGGCCAAACGTCCGGGGTCTGGGTTTCGCGCGCTGTTCCAGCCCAACTCGCGATTGCCCCGGCCTTGCGGGCGGTGCAGAGTCCGGAGGAAACCAAATGCGCCAGGAATGCCTGCGAGCGCCGCTCTTCGGCTCCCGTGTAACATTCCAACCCGATCTTGGGAAGCACACGATCCGTAACGTCCAGATCGAGATCGATCCGCTCTACTTTCTGCTCCAGCGACTGAAGCAGGCTCTCCAATTCGAGCCACGCGCCCTTCCACTCGATCGCCCTCAAATACTCCACGATCTGGCCTTTTGAAATGCCCCGCACACAGAGTCGCGCGGTCTGGGAATCCCGCGCCAGCATCAGTCCCGCCTGAAACAGGCGGCCCTCTGGGGGCAAAAGATTAATGCATCGCGCCACTTGGCCGCGAGCGGCGGCGCCTAGCTCCTCGCCGAGCAGAATCGGCAGAGCCAGGTCCGTGAACCATGCACACGCTTTCGGCATGCTCCCCAGGTCGGCGTGCGGGGGGAAAGACCGCAACTGATCCGATCCGATGAATACGCTGGGGACCGGCACTCGTGGCCGAGTGTCATCGATATCAAGCTCAAACCACAAGTTGTGGACTGCTTGGTGGAGCGGTGACGCACGCTTCGCCCATTCCTCTGAAAACGTTCGGATGCGGCGCCAGATCGGGTGATCTTCAAAAGCAAATGGGATATCGAAGCCGGGTGTTTGACCGGCGAGAAGCTCCCTTGCTCCCTGGCGGGTTCTGCAGCAAACAAGAAAATCCGCGGTCGCTTGGTCGCTTCCCAGCTCGCATTCGAACCCGAAAAAGTCCGTGATTGCGCCCGGTAGCTTTCTGGCAATATGTTGAATGTCTGCTAGCGCCTCTGGCGAAATAAGCTGGACCGCGACGTAAGGAACGACTGAGGCGGCCACATAGGCGGCTACGGTGTCTATACCGGCATTTTGAGTCATACCGGACTCCGGCCGCGCCCTCCTGGATAGCATGGTAGCGCGAATTCTGCGATGTATTCCGCATGGCTGGTGCAGCGGTAACGCGGATGCTTTTCGATTCCACCTCCTGGAGGTTCATCCTTGTGTCGTGCGTCACAATCTTCGTGAAGAGCCATCACCGCCACGGCTGTCGAGATAATACGATGAGTGTCCACGTATAACCAAAGTTCATGCAAAACTCCATCTACATCGACCAATTGGGCGGACGGGTGCACGGTGCCCGTTCCCTCGGGTTCGCCGCGAATCTGGAGGGGTACCTGCTTGCTCGAGTAGAACGGAGTGCATGCCGGCCAAGTGCCGTGAACTGGATCCATCATTTCCAACAGGCTTAGTTGCGCCAGACGCAATAGGCGCCCTCGGCAGCCAAGCGCCGCTAACGCAAGAATAGCCATGCTCGTGGAAAACGCCATGTCATAAACGCCGAAGGAATAGTCCTTATTCATGCTGGCAAGAATCTCTTCCAGAAGACGCCGCGTTAGTCGTTGGGCGTCGGCATCGGCGTAGAGCGCGGACGCTAATGCCCAATCCATCAGATAAGGATTCGCAAAGAATAGGCCAGAGCGAGTTTCGAAATGTTCCGTCAAGTATGCGATCGGCGTGAGTGTAACCAAGCCAGCTTGCGCTCTGAGTCCCCTGACCAAACAAGTCGTCGCGAAATCAGGCTGACACCAATGCGCCTTGGCTGGGCTGATCCGCATACGATCCGGTTCTTTGGTTTGCGACCACAGTTGCGGGTAGTAGGCGCCATGCCCATTCGAAAAGCGTTCTAGCGCTTCAATACCTTGTCCGTCTTGTAGCCCTTGCAAGACGAGCGCTGAATCGGTCGCCGTCACTAGTTTGTTCGTGTGAAATCCCCAGAGATGGCCCCGCCTCGCCGCCAGTAGTTTCTCGCGCAACGCAGCACTATCGTCTTCCAGGCAATTCGCAGAGTTTCGGCGAAGGGCATTAAGCAGGAAACCGAGCGGAACCAAGTCTCCGTACCAAAAGCATCTCTGGGGCGGCGGAGGTTGGCAACTCATTGCGAGCATGTCTCTAGATGCTTCCCCGGCCAGCTTCCGAGCGGCGTCGAGACTTCTTGTTTTCGCCCATTCGACCCGGCTACGCGCCGCCTGCAGCAGCCCGGACTCCACAGTCGCGTCAATCTCGCCGTGATTGAAAAAGAACCGATTGCAGTTAGAAGTTCTTGAGAAACCGGCGAGTGACGCGGCATGGAGATGACCGGAAAGTCGATTCCGAAAGCAAGCTGCAAACCCGGCCTCGGTCGCCTGCCCATTGAGATATTCGACGCCAACGGCTCTTAGAAGTTCGTAGTTGTGGCCGGAAGGCTCTCGATGAAAGAGAGCCTTGGCGTACCCGTAATCGTCCTTAACTGTCAGATGCAACAGTACGGGTTCCCCGGCAGTCTTCTTGGCAAAACCCAGACAATCGGCCGCCTCGGGCTCAAAGGTCTCAAATAGAACGCGATAGCGGTCCAGTAGCGTCGCCGCGATACGAGTAACTTGCTGAAGAGAGCCTTCATTCAACACCAGCAGGGTAGGCCGTTCGAGCGGCGCAAGAAAGCGGCCATGCGAACTGAGGACGACATGGCTACAAGGCGCTAAGTCAACCTGCTTCGGGAAATGAAACATATCGTTCATTTCTGAATCCGGCACCCACCGGCGAATTGCCGACAATTTGAATAAAACCATCCATTCGAGTTGAGCCGGCAAGCAATTCAGGATGCTGGTTGTGTTCACAATAAGCCCCGTTTAGGCGTGATGCAGAGTGATGGCGCTCATCTAAATGCCTCTGCGATCAGCTCGTAAGACCGGCGCCGAGCCGCATGTTCGTGCATGATATCGACGACGAAAACCTCTTCGGCGGCATACTCGGCGGCAATGGCTTCAATAGCCGCGCGTACGCGGCGCGGGCTACCGGTAATGATACGCCGGCCCGGAGGCAACGTCTGAGGCGCCCTCTCCGTCTCTTTCAGAAATTGCTCCGCCCGCTCCACGGTGGGAACAGGCATGGAGCGGCCGTTAGAGGGCATGATACTCATCATCCGAAAGGGCAACGAGAGCCGGAACGCTTCTTCATCGGTTTCCGCGCAGATGGCCCAACAAGCAATGCCAATCCGAGGCAATACATTCCGGGATGCGCGCACGATGCCCGCGCCACTCGGATTGTTGAAGTCGGCGAATACGTAGGGCAGACTGAGTTCCACCGCCCAGTCAACGCTAGTCGAAGAAGATCCCAGCAAAGTGATTTCCGGATCGCCCTCGCTGTATCTCAAGAGCTCATCCAGTTGCTCCCGAAAGTCATCTGGCGGCGGCTGGCGTTTGTCCCGCCGCAATTCTAATGCGACCTTTCGGGACGCCCCAGGATTGCGGCCGACCCCGAGATCGATTCGGCCCGGAAACAGTCCGCTCAGCACACGAAACGTTTCGGCAACCTTTAAGGGACTATAGTGCGGCAGCATCACCCCGCCGCTGCCCACTCTCAGGTTCGAAGTCTCCGTCGCAATTGGACCAATCAGGGCTTCCGGACATGCGCCCGCCAAGGACTTCGACGCGTGATTTTCCGCAACCCAGTAGCGAAAGTATCCGAGGCGGTCCGTCAAGCGCGCCAAGTCGATCGAATTGCGCAGCGCGGCTCCAGCAGTATAGCCTTCCGGAATCGGCGATTGGTCGAGCACGCTCAGACGCAGAGCCATGGGGAAGCGGTAAAGCCAAAAACCGCACGATTACAATCATACAACGCGGGCACAGCGAGAATTGTGGTACTGGCGCTTTAGCGGCAAGCCGGACTGAACGCGGCCCGCAACCCGACAACGTTCCACGGGACCGCTCGGGTGTATACTTCTGAGGAACCAGCCATAATGAGACACAACCCAATGAGACGCAATCTGCCCCTGCTGGGAGCGCTTGGTTTCACGCTCCTCTGTGGCCAAGCGCTGCCCCCAGAGCAGAAGCAGAAGGTGGACGAAGCAGTTCCAGCCAAGGCGGCGGCCAAGCCGACGAGGCCTCGCCGCTTGCTCGTGAGTAATCTGGTGATGCGCGACGGCCATCCGTGGCGCGGCAGTTCCTACGCCACCAATCCGGCCGCCGACTACGCCATCGGAGAGATGGGCAAGCGTACCGGCGCCTACGAGGCGGTGTTCAGCGACGATATCGAGATGTTCCGCCGGGACCGGCTCAAACAGTTCGACGCCATCTGCTTTCTGAATACGGGGGGCGTGTTATTTGAAGACCCGGAATTGAAGAAATCGCTCCTCGCCTTCATCGCGGGCGGCAAGGGATTCGTGGGAATTCACGATGCCATCGCGACTTTTGTGCAGTATCCCAAATACGACCAGTGGCCGCCGTTCGGCCAGATGTTGGGCGCCACCGAGAACGGCGGACATCCCTGGGACGGGGAGAGCATGACGGTGAAGGTAGAGGACCCGGCAAGCCCGCTGAATGCTATGTTTCACGGCGAAGAATTTCAGATTGCCGACCAGGCCTTCCAGTTTCAGGAGCCGGCCCTCCGCGACCACCTTCACGTGCTCTTGAGCATCGATGTGGAAAAGACCGGCTTCTTCCCAAAGCACCGCATCCTGGCCGTGCGCATGGCCGACAAGGATTTTCCCGTGACGTGGATTCGCGCGTATGAGAAGGGCCGCGTGTTCTACAGCTCGCTGGGGCATGGCGCACCCGTCTTCTGGAACGCGCCCCTGCTCGAACACTTCCTGGCCGGCATACAATACGCCTTAGGCGATCTGAAGGCGGATAGCACTCCGAGCGCAAAACTGCCTGCAGCGAAGAAGTGAGCCGGCAGTATGGGCCAAGTCGCTGTACTGCCTCCCGGCCAGCACCGGAAATGATTATCCTCACGCCGGATTCAAGTATAATTGAAGCGAAGAATGGAGCGTAAATGGGCAAAAAGATAGCCATCGGTTGTGCCGGCGTGCTACTCGTCTTCGTGCTGATCGTGGGAGTTTCGATCGGCGGAACGTACAACTCACTTGTGCAACTAGATCAGGCAACGCAAGCGCAGTGGGCTCAAGTGCAAAACGCATATCAAAGGCGCGCCGATCTCGTGCCCAACCTGGTGGCGACCGTCAAAGGCGCTGCCAACTTTGAGCAGAGTACCATGACAGCGGTTACGGAGGCGCGCGCCAAAGTCGGCCAAGTCACACCTGCCGCAATGGCGGACATCACCAAAGACCCGGCGGCTTTCCAACGATATCAGGCAGCGCAACAAGGGTTGTCTTCGGCGCTGTCTCACTTGCTGGTAGTCACCGAAAACTATCCGCAGCTCAAAGCGACCGACAACTTCCGCGACTTGCAAGCCCAACTCGAGGGCACCGAGAATCGCATCACTGTGGAGCGGCAGAGATTCAATGAAGCGGCGCAAGCCTTCAATACCCGCCGAAGCAGTTTTCCAACAGTCCTGATCGTCGGCTTCTTCGGCGATAAATTCGCAACCAAGCCTTACTTCCAGGCACAATCCGGCAGCGAAAAGGCGCCCGAGGTGAAGTTCTAAGTTGCTTCTGCGCCGTGGTTTGTTTGTCCTCATCGTCCTCGTTTCGACTGCGCTCCTCTACGCGGCTGAAACACCCATCCCTTCGTCGCCCACCCAGTGGGTCACCGATACGGCAAACTTCCTGTCGCCGGATACGGTGCGGTCACTGGACGCACGCCTCGCCGCCTACCAGAAGGCCACCGGGCATCAATTGATCGTCTACATCGCCCCGACGACGGGCGGCGCACCGATTGAGGACTGGGCCGTCCGGGCCTTCGCGAAATGGAAGGTGGGCCGAAAGGGGCTTGATGACGGGCTGGCCCTTTTCATCATGACCACGGATCATAAGATGCGGATCGAGGTCGGTTACGGGCTCGAAGCGACAGTGCCCGATGTGATCGCATCCCGTGTGATCGACGAAGTGATGGCGCCCCGGATTCAGGCCGGCCACCCTGATGACGCGGTAACGGCAGCTATCGACTCGCTGACTGGAGTCATCGGCGGGCAGGCCGATGCGCCTCCGCCCACGCGGACGCCGGAGCGGTCTAATCCATGGACTCTATTTCAATGGATCTTCTACGGCATCGTCGCAATACTCATTCTGGCCCTCGCGATTACACATCCGGCACTAGCCTTCTACTTCCTGGCGAGCATCATGTCCGGCGGCAGTGGGGGGAGTGGTGGTGGTGGAGGCGGATTTGGCGGCGGCGGCGGACGGTCTGGCGGTGGCGGAGCGAGCGGATCATGGTAACCATCGACAAAGATCGGATCAAACAAGCGATTCAGAAAGCCGAGAAGCGGACTTCCGGCGAGATCCGCGTTTCCGTCTCGCCGCTGTTCTGGGGCGATGTCCGGAAAGCGGCCGAGAAGGCGTTCGGACGACTGGGCATGACCGCGACAAGGGATCGCAATGCCGTCTTATTCTTCGTCGTGCCGGCGCGCCGCAAGTTTGTCGTGTTAGGCGACAGCGCCATTCACGAGAAGGTTGGCCAGGAATTTTGGCATCACATCGCCCGAACCGTGTCCCAGAGGTTCAAGCAAGGTGATTTTACCGGTGGCCTTGTCGCCGGAATCGAGGCAGTCGGCGAAAACCTGGCCAGGCATTTCCCTTCCCCCGCCGCCCGCGACACGAACGAGTTGCCGGATGACGTCGATTTCGGTCCCGAAAAGCGTGGCGGTTGAAGCGCCCTAGCGGGCGCGGCATTCGAAAGAGAGAGGGTCTGCAATCGTGAAGAACTACCATGTGAGTTGGCTCTTGCTGGCGCCGGCCGTGAAGCGGCGCCGCGGACTGGCGGTCCCATGAGCGATGTGAGGCTCTTCGCCATAGCCAGAATCATCGCCGCGACTGGGATCCTCGCATGCGCGGCCGGAGCGCGGGCTCAGACGCCGCCGGATTGGAACGGTTCCGTACGGAATATCTCGGGCGGGGTTGCCCCAAGAGCCGAGCTGGTGCTCGAAGGTAACGGCATCCGTTACGAGGCGGAGACGACCGAGAGCGGGAGCTTTCATTTCACCGCGCCGACGCGAGGATCATACAACCTGACGGTGAACTTCGGAGCCCGGTTGTTCCGTATGGCGGTTCCGGTTGCGATTCCGATCGAGGGCAGTTCGAGAGTTACACTGCTGGCCGATGGGTCGATTACGATCAAACAGGAAAGCCAGACGCAGGCGAGCGGCGGAGAGACGCTCAACAGCAAATCGGTCACCTCGATTCCGCTTAACAAGCGGGACTTCAGCCAGTTGCTTCTGCTCGCCGCCGGCACCATGACGGACACGAACGGGACCACCAACTTCACGCAACAATTCGCGGTGAATGGGCAGCGCGGCGTGGAAGCGGTCTTCGCCATGGACGGCGCCGATTCGAGCGAGCCGGAAATGGGCGGCGCGACATTCTCCAACTTCAACGTGGACGCGGTGCAGGAGATTCAGTCGTCGTCGGGCTGGATGCCGGCGGAGATTGGGCGCGGAGCAGCCGGGTTCACGGACATCGTCACCCGCTCGGGCACGAACGAATTGCACGGCTCGGTTTTTGAGTTCTTGCGTAACTCGGCGTTGGATGCGCGGAACTTCTTCGACCGCAGCACGCCTGAAAATCCGGAGCGCATCCCGCCGTTCCGGCGGAACGAGTTCGGGTTCACGCTGGGTGGACCGCTGGTGGCGCCCGGATACGATGGGCGCAACAAGACGGCGTTTTTCCTCGAGTATCAAGGCTTCCGGCAGGTGCTGGGCACAACCCAGATGCTGGCGGTTCCGACAGCAGAGGAGCGCCAGGGAATTGACACGACAGCGTTTCCGGGGGACACGCTTTATGTGCCCGTGAACCCTATCGTGGCGAAGATTCTGAGCCGCTATCCGTTGCCCAACGATCCTACCGGGGCGTTCGGAGCGCGCACATATGCGACTTCAGCGCCGGTTACGACTGACGCGGACCAGTTCTCGGGCCGTCTGGACCACGAACTATCCTTTAAAGACAAGCTGTTTGCCCGCTTTACCTGGGACAACCTGCTAGGGCCGACGACCAACCCGGACCAGACCGCCATCGATCCGGCGTTTGGAGTGACCTATGTGGATCACCAGCGAAACGGGGTAGTGACATGGGCGCACAGTTCCTCTCCCAACTTCTCGTGGGCGTCGTCGCTGAACGTAACGCGCACAACGCCGAGCTTCCCGACACCTGACCGTACGGATCCTTCGGTGGTATTCTCGGACGGGTTGTATGAAGGGTTCAACGTGGCGGGCGGATCGGTCACCGCCTCAAGGGGCAATCTGTTCATGGGGCAGCAGAACTTCGCTTGGACGCGCGGGCGGCACTCGGTCAAGTTCGGCGGCGAGTTCCGGGCGAATCGCGACACAACGTATTTCGGAATTACACCCAACGGGCAATACGTATTCGGGGGCGGGTCGGCTTTCGCGACGAGCGCCATCCGATCGGCAAGCGGAGATCACGACATCGCACCGGGACAGCAGTTGCCGGACACTCTGAGCGCCTTCCTTCTGGGCAGCGCATTCTCGTATACAGTGGCCGTGGCTCCTCCGCAGTTTCCGCAGGGCAGCCAGATCGGCGTGGCGGCCATTTCGCGCTACGACATGAACCTCTACGCGCAAGACACGTGGAAGATTTCGACGCGGCTGGTGCTCGATTACGGCTTGCGGTTCGAGCTGTACTCGCCGATCACCGAGCGCGCCCGGCGAACCGCGGGAATGGAGTTCGTCAACGGACCGTCCGGACCGGAACAACTCTATTTGATTAACCCGGAGCCTCCGTATCGCTGGCTCGGAAACAACTGGGGGCCACGCCTGCGGGTGAGCTGGGAAGCATCGAAAGACCTTTGGATCAGGGCGGGCGGGGCGCTCACCACCATCCCGCCCAATATCTGGCAGGACAACCTGCTCACGGGTGCGGCGCCATATGTCGATTACCCGCGCATCACCGCGGCTCCCGGCGCGCCGTTGCCGATCGGAACGGTAATCACTCCCGCGGATCTCCCCGGTGCCTTTACGCCCCAGGGAGTCGACATCCTGGCGTCCGGTAACTCGAAAAACGTGCCCGCGAACACGGTTTGGGACGTGACCCGTTTCGACCAGGCACTCGCCGAACTCTCGCCGAGTCACCTGATTAGCCCGTTGAATGCGAGCGCGATCTCGGGGGACTTCCGGAACGCATATCTTGGGACCTGGTCGCTGAGCGTGGAGCGGTCACTGCATGGGTTCAGCCTAAGCACGGGATATATCGGCACCGTGGGGATGGACCTGCCTGCAATCAACTTCCCGAACGCCTTTCCGGGGGCGACCCCCGCTTTTGCGCCCTATACCCAGTTCAACTCAGCCGGACAGATCACCGGCGGTTTCGGCACGGACATGCTCATGACCAATCGCTCTCACTCCACCTATCACGCGCTGCAGACTTCGGCGGCGGGCTCGGTCTCGAGCGGCGGTCCGCAGATTCAGGCGAACTTCACCTGGTCGAAGTCGCTCGATGACACGAGTAGCACGATCGGCCCTGGAGTCGGGAGCACATCGGGAGCGTGGTCGCCCGCGTGGCCGCAGAATCCTTTCGATCCGGGGACGGATAAGGGGCCCTCCAATTTCGATGTGAAATTCGTGTTCACCGCCACGGTGGTGCAGGACCTACACGCGGAGCGGGCGCCGGGGATTAGACGACTCGGGCCGAAACTGACGGGCGGCTGGCAACTGCTCAGTATTTCGACCCTGATGAGCGGATTGCCGTTCACGGTGTATTCGGGGCTGCAGCAGACCGGAGCAGGGTCCATGGGCTCAGACCGTCCGGACCAGATCGGCACGCCGGTGCTCTCCACCAGCCGCACCGTTCGGGAAGACTATTTCGGTTTGGGCCCGGCCAACGCTTCGTATTTCTTGATCCCTGTGAACGTGGTGGGAGGAACGGGCCCCAACGACGGCGTGTTCGGCACACTGGGCCGCAACACATTCCGCGGACCCGCGTTGCACAATTTCGATTTTGCGCTGATCAAGGACACGCCCTTCGAGTTGGGCCGCTCCGGGAGATCCGTAAACTTGCAGTTCCGGGCTGAGTTGTTCAATTTGTTCAACATCGTCAACTTCGGATTGCCGTCCAATATCGTCACGGGATCGGGGTTTGGAATCATCAGCCGGACCGCGGGCAATTCGCGGCAGGTGCAGTTCTCACTGAAGGCGATGTTCTGAGATACATTGCTTCACTTAGTGTCACTCCTCTAAGCTACGGTTGCAATGAGGGCGGCTGACGGCGGACCCGTGGGCGGGCGGTGTTCGATTTGGGACAGTGTTTTTCGATTGGGGACAAGGTAAGGCGCGGGTTGAGGTAGTGGACGGCGCGTAGCGTAACGCGGAAAAACTGGCAATCCTGTGACGGAACGACGGAATGCTCCGATGAGCTGGAGTGGGCCGGCGCGGTGCGCAAGACGGCCATCGGCGTGCTTCCGAGGAGGGCCCAAAGGAGGTATACGTGTTCAAGCGAATTCTCGAAATCCTGCCGGCGGTTTGCCTGGCGACGGGCATGGCATCGGCGGCGGAAAGCCCCTTCATCGGCGAGTGGAAGCTCGACTCATCGAAGAGCAGAATGCCCGACGAAATGAAGGTTCAGAGTATAGGCGGCAATAAGTACGCGTTCGATTTTGGCGGGGGCGCCGAGACAATCATGGTGGATGGGAGCGACCAGCCGGGCAGCCGCGGGACGCTCCTGTCGGTGAAGGCTGAAGCGCCCGACACCTGGATCGTGGAGCGCAAGAAAGACGGCCGGTTGCTGCTCAAGGCGACGTGGAAGCTCTCGAAGGACGGCAGTACGCTCACGGACTATTACCGCGAGTTCGAGTCCGACGGCTCGACGGTCAGCATGGATTACCTCTACCAGCGCACTGGTGGAGGATCGGGTTTCGCGGCAGACTGGCAGAGCGTCAAGGAGACGATGAATTCGCCATTTTTGATGCAGGTGAAGGAGTTCCAGGGCGACGGCCTCTCCTTCATCACTCCCGCGGAGCAAGAGACGAAAAACGTGAGGTTAGACGGCAAGGAATATCCCAACGAGGGGCCGAACGCGAACCGTGGGGCTTCCTCCTCGACCCGGCGGGTGGACGAGCGCACCCTGGCGATCACCGACAAGGCCGGCGGTAAGGTGACGGATACCGAGGAGATTGAGCTCTCAGCCGATCTGAAGACCTTGACGATCACCGTGCACATTGCCGGCCGCGACAAGCCGAATGTGTTGGTGTTCGAGCGGAAGTAGCCGGACAAATCGCTGCACAGGGCAGTTAAATTGAGCGATGATTTGGCTGCCATCGCGTGGTTTCGGCCCGACGGTTTTCACGAGCGGAGCGAATTGGCCGTATCCTCACCGCTCTATCGGCCCTATGTCTTCCGATGGTGGCGGGAATGTGAACAGGCCGTTCTGAAACTCTGCGTCTTACGCTATGAATGATAGGCGCCGGAGCCGAGGGCACTGACGGCGATTTCTACCGTACGACTTACCGGCGTGAGGGAGAGCCAGGTTCATATCGGAAACGGTGGCGTCCTGCCTGTGGAGGCAATTTTTCCGGAAGCGGGCAGACCCACTCGAGTGCAAATTGGCGGCGCCTTGACAGCCGCTTCCTACAGTGGGAGAATCCTCCTGTCGGAGGGAAGCATGCCGATCGGCCTCGCGCCAATAGCGCCTTTAGAATCGCTTCCGGATCGTTCCTCTTTTCGTCGGCGCATCCGGAGACTGCAGGTGGCAGTTCGACCGAGGACATCTACATACAGATGTCCAGCCGGAGGACAACAGAATGATTAGGCGTATCGATACGATCCTTCTCTGCTACGTCGTGCTGGCGGTGATCTCACCGGCACAGACCTTCAAGACCTTGTATACTTTCACCGGCGGAGCCGACGGTGAAAGCCCGGGTGTGCCGCTCGTACAGGGTCTCGATGGAAGTTTCTACGGGACCACCGAGTACGCAGGGGATTACATTTACGGCGGGAGCGTTTTCGGCATTACCAGAGAGGGCGTGGAAACGACGCTTTTCTCCTTCGATTACACCGACGGCCGCGGCATGTTCGACTCGGGCCTCGACTTCGGCGGCTTGGTGCAGGCTGTCGACGGCTATCTGTACGGCGCGACGCCAGGCGGCGGGGCCAATACAGGCTGCGACTTTGGGAGCGGCTGCGGCACAATCTACAAGATCGACCCGGCGGGTACTCTGACGACCTTGTACAATTTCGACGGAACTGAAGGCAACGGCCCCGGCTGGCTGATGCAGGCGCTCGATGGTTACATTTATGGAGCTGCCGGCGGGGGCGGACCCAGCAATGCCTGTTTTGGAGGATGCGGAACCCTGTTCAAGTTCAGCACCTCCGGCGTGTTGACGACACTGCATTATTTCATGGGGACCGATGGCGGCCAACCGGTCGGCGTGATTCAGGCTAGTGATGGAAACTTCTATGGCACGACGGTGGCTGGCGGAGCCAATGGCGATGGTACGGTTTTTCGTATGACGCCGGAGGGCGGCATCACCACGCTGCACAGCTTCGACGGGTCAGACGGTTCCAGTCCGTTCGGGGGAGTGATTCAAGCGCTGGATGGCAATTTCTATGGAACGACCATGAGCGGCGGGGCTAACAACGACGGTTCGGTCTTCAAGATTACGCCGGGAGGCGCGCTGACAACACTACACAGTTTTGACGGGAGCGACGGCGGGTGGGTCTACGGCGGCTTGGTCCAGGCAACTGATGGCAATTTCTATGGGACAACGGGCAATGGCGGTGCCGCTGGCCTGGGCACCATCTATCAGATCGACTCGCAAGGCGTCTTTACGACAATATACAATATGGGCGCCAACGGATACCTCCCAATGGTCGGGCTGCTTCAGGCAACCGATGGTAGCTTCTACGGGACAACTCGCGGCGCGATCGCTGGAGAGGGGGGGACCGGCACTAGCAATGGCACGATTTTCGTCCTCTCCATGGGGCTCGACCGGTTCGTGAAAACGCTGCCGCATGCGAGCACAGTGGGTTCGACCGTCAAAATACTCGGAACGAATCTGACTGGGGCGACCAATGTAACGTTTAACGGCATCGCCGCTACGTTCAGCGTCCTGCGGCCATCATTGATGGCAGCCACTGTGCCAGCCGGCGCAACTACCGGCTCGGTGCAGGTAACCACATCCGGCGCCACATTATTGAGCAATATTCCATTCCGCGTCCTGCAGTGGATTTAGCGCGGATTCAGCTTGCTTTCAATCCACGTAGCACACTGGCAACGGCTCTCACCGCAGCCCGAACCTACAAGGTAAGAGCGGCAACCCTTCAATACCCTTTCTGCTTATCGACCACGTTGACCAGCGGCCTTCCATCCACAAACCGCTGGATATTCTCCTTGAAAGTGCCGACCATTCGCTCATAATCGCGATCCGACCGGCCTGCGATGTGCGGTGTAATCACCACGTTATTGAACTTCCACAGCGGGTGTCCCTTCGGCAGTGGCTCTGGATCGGTGACATCCACTCCCGCGCCCGCCAGGCGCTTACTGTCCAGCGCCTTCACCAGGCCGCCCATGTCGTAAATACCACCGCGACTTACTGCAATGAAGTAAGACTTCGGCTTCATAAGCTCGAACTCGCGGGCGCCCATCATCTTATGGCTTTTCTCGGTATGCGGCGCCGAGATGAACACCACGTCTGCTAGCGGGACCACCTCATCCAACTGGTCCGGCTTGACAACTCGTTTCACGAAAGGCGAGAAAGGCTTATCTTCGGGGTCCACCGCGATCACGGTCATGCCGAAAGCCCAGGCCCGCGTCGCGATTTGCATCCCAATGCCGCCAAGGCCAATTACCAGAGCTGTCTTCCCGTTGAGTTCGATGCCGCCAAAGCGGCTGCCATCCCAATTCTCCTGTTGATCGGCGGCGATATACCTCCGCAAGTCACGCGAGAGCGCCAACAACATCGCCATCGCATGGTCGGCAATCTCGGGGCCTTGTACAATCTTGTTGTTGGTCAGCACGATGTTGCTGTCGCGCAAATCGGCGCCGCCGGACATGAACAGCACGTCCTCGACGCCCGCGCTCATCACCTGGACCCATTGCAGTCGCTTGCCGGCTCGCACCTCTGCCGGCGTGATGCGGCCTATAAATGCATCCGCATCGCCGATTTCCTGCAAAACGTTGCTATCCGTGACTGGCACAATGTGCGCCTTCGTCGAAACTTCTTGCAGATTCCGAACCAAGTCTTCCTCTCCTCCTACAACAAGGATCTTTTTCGTTTGTGCCGAAAGCGTGCAAGCGTACAGCAGCAGCAGTGAGATCCAACGAATCATTAGTTTGTTTCTCCTCGAATAAAATGGATTCTACCGCAGGTGATCAGCCCTAGCATCACTCCCACACGTCCGCGGCCCGCGGCTTCCATCAACCCATCGGATCGAAGAGCTTTAGCTTTGGCCAAAGTCACCAACGCGAACGCCGATGCCGGAGCGTCCCACCACCAGCGCGGGGTACTGCCCGAATCGTTTCCATGTTGCCGTCCCCGGTCGATCAACGCTCACGATGTGGCGATGGCCGCGATCCTTGGCTTCTCTGCAAGGTCTCAGCCGGCCTGATATTACCATTATCGTCCGGGCGCGACCTAGGCGCGCGTACCATTTTCCGAGTGCTTCGTGGTACTGATGCGACCGAATCGCGACAGCCTACGGAGCCGCCGGCGTCCGCAGGAACCCGTGATTTGTGGAATTATTGTCGATGTAGTATCCCGCGATAGCCCCGACGTCGTTGATGCCCGCGCCGAAAGTACCGGTCTCGTAGGCTACGCCCGCGCCGGGCACATCGAACGAAGTGAACGCGCCCGAGGAAGTTCGCTCGAAACCGTGACTCACGCTATTAACCGTGTACGATCCCGTGATGTCTCCCTCGTCGTTGATGCTCGTCGGCAATGTACTCGCACTGGAGTTGCCCGGCACGCCGAACTCCGTGAAGATGCCGGCGGGACTGCGCACAAAGCCATAAGTCCCCGCGCCGTTGATGTAGTCTCCCGTGATCGCTCCGGCGTTGTTGACGCTGGTCGGATTGGTGCCTTGAGAATCGGAGAGGCCGGCGCCCGGCGCGCGGAACGTGGTAGTGAAACCGGAGCGATCGCGGACGAATCCGCGCTGGGGTGTAGTCCCCGTGCTGTAGAAGCCGGTGACGGAGTTTGCACCGTTGATGCTGGAGGCGCGGGTTCCGTTGAGCCCCGGGCTACCAGGTCCCGCTTGGACGGGCATGAAGTCGCCGGATGGGCCGCGCACAAAGCTGAAGCTTTCACCGTTTTGAAAGTAGAAACCCGCCACCGCGCCTGCATCGTTAATACTGTACGCGTAGGTTCCGCTGCCCCCGGACACTGGAGCATCGAACGTGGTAAGGGCCCCCGACGGGCTGCGCACGAAGCCATGGGCGATAAAATAGACGTCGAGGTAGTAGCCGGTGACGGCGCCCGCGTCATTGATGCCGTAGGGCAGGGTGCCAGGCCCCGTGCTGGCCGCATCGAATTCGGTGAAGACGCCGTCCGTGCTGCGCACGAAGCCATGATTGATATTGCTGGAGTCCACGTAATAACCGGTGATGACGCCGGCAGCATTGATGCCTGTAGATGTAGTGCCTTGGCGAAAGCCCGTGCCGGCGCCAGGAGCGTCGAAAGCAATGATCATGCCTTGCTGGGCCAGCGCTGTCATTGAGAGCGTCAAACCGAGCAGGCTCATTCGGGTTACAAAACGAAAACTCGCCTTCTCGGAACAGGTAGTCATCGCTGACAACCTCCTGGGTTCGACTCTATCACGGAATCGATGGCGTAGTGGCACTTCGGCAGCGGTCTGTCCGGCGTGCGTGCGCGCCTCCTGGCGTAAGCAAGGAGGCGGGGCGCCCAGCCAGAACCCCGGGAGTTCGGGGTGCGGCAACCTCCCCGTATTGCTACACAGTTCGCCAGAGGCCTCGAAATTGGATCGGAATCCGGGCCAGCGCTGCGGGGACGCCGATGCTGCTGATCGCGGGCGCCACGGCGATGGTTTCAATGTATGCCCGTCCGCAGGAGTGGGCGACCCACGAACGAGTGCCAGCGAACCCGCGCCCTCCAGCTTGGCAAGCTAACTTGACAGACACACCCATCCTGATCCACACTGTAGTAGTCTGCCTATGGGAAAAGACCAGGCCCGCACTGAAATCCCGCCCGGAACGCTCTACATGCTTATCCTGCGCAGCCTAGCCCGCGTTGGGCCGATGCACGGCTACGGCATCGCACAGCATATCCAGCAGTTGTCCCAGGATGTTCTGCAAGTAGAGGAAGGGTCGCTCTATCCGGCACTGCAGCGCATGCTGATCAAGGGCTGGGTTACGGCGGACTGGGCGCAATCCGAAAACAACCGGCGCGCCCGCTACTACCGGTTGACTCCGGCGGGCAAGAAGCAATTGAACGTCGAGATGTCCGAATTCGAGAGGGTCATGCGGGCGATCGCCAACGTGATTCAGCCCGCATGACGCCCGGTGAATTGTGGCGGCGCATCGGATTTCTCCACCGCAGCCGGCAATTCGACGCCGAGATGGACGAAGAGCTGCGCTTCCACGCCGCCATGAAAGCCGCTGCGTATCGAGCGGAAGGCGCGGACGCCCGGGAGGCGAATTATGCGGCCCTGCGCCGCCTCGGAAACCCGACCGAGCTAAAGGAAAGGAGCAGAGACATGTGGGGATGGAGATGGTTGGAAGCCTTCGCCCAAGACACCCGGTATGCGGTCCGCGTGCTGCGCAAGAGTCCGGCATTCACGCTCGTGGCGGTGCTGTCGCTGGCGCTGGGGATCGGCGCGAATACGGTAGTGTTCAGCGTGATGAACGCGCTGGTGCTGAAGGCGCTGCCGATCGCCGATGCCGCGCGCGTTTACTTCGTTAACAATTCCGGCGGCCCGGCACAATCGTTCCCCAACTATCGCGACATTCGCGACCGCAATGCGGCATTCGAATCGCTGTTCGCGTATCGCGTCGCCATGATGTCGCTGGACGACGATCGCGGCGCGCATCGCGTGTGGGGCTATCTGGTCACCGGCAACTACTTCGAGTCGCTGGGCATCCAGCCGGCTCTGGGCCGGTTCTTCACGACTGCCGAGGACCTGCATCCCAATGCCAGCCCTTATGCCGTCGTCAGCTACGCCTGCTGGCGCAACCGTTTCGGCGGCGACTCGCAAATCGCGGGGAAAAACATCCGCATCAACGGCCACCCGTACACCGTGCTGGGCGTGGCGCCACGCGCGTTCCATGGTACTGAAGTCTTCTATTGGTCGGAGATCTGGGTGCCCATGACGATGCAGCCGCAAATTGAAGGGCATTCCTGGTTGGACGACCGATACTCACGCAATTCCTGGGTAGCCGGACGTCTGAAACCGGGCGTCACCATCCAGCAGGCGGAAGCGAATCTCGGGGTGATCGCGGCCCAGTTGGCGCACGAATATACAACCAACGAGGGCATGCGGCTTACTTTGGCGGTTCCCGGGATGGTAGGGTCGGCGGGGCGCGAGCCGGCCCGCGCGTTTGCGGGGGGCATCATGCTGTTAGCCGGGTTGGTTCTGCTGGCCGCCTGCGCGAACCTGGCCAGCCTGCTGGCCGCGCGCATGGCCGATCGCAGCCGCGATCTGGCGATCCGCGTTTCCATTGGCGCCGGCGCCGGCCGCATCGTGCGGCAGTTGCTCACCGAGTCGCTTTGGATCGCCATGCTGGGCGGAGCCGCGGGATGCGTTCTCGCGGTGGCGTTACTCCGGCTTCTCAGCCAGTGGCGCGCGCCGCTGGATTTTCCGGTCCAGTTCGATGTCACGCCGGACTGGCGCGTTTTCCTTTTCGCTTTCGCGGCGGCATTCGCAACCGGGATCTTAGTCGGCGTCGGTTCCGCAAGGCAGGCCTGGAAGGCGGACCCGGCTCAGCACCTGAAGGGCGCCGCCACACCGCGTTCCGGCCGCCGCTGGGCCGCGCGCGACATCCTCCTGCCGGTGCAGATCGCGCTGTGTTGCGTGCTTCTGACTGCCAGCCTGGTGGCGATGCGCGGGCTGATGCGGTCTTTCCAGACTCCGCTTGGATTCCGGCCCGACGGCGCGGCGGTGATCGGCTATGACGCGGGCCTGGGCGGCTATAACGAGGTCCGGGGACGCCTATTCGAACAGCGCGCGCTGGAAGCGGTGGCGCATCTGCCTGGCGTGGAATCGGCCGCGTACTCCAGTTCGGTTCCGCTCAGCATCGATCAGTCCAATACCACCGTATATTCCGAAAGCACCACCGACTTTCGCCCAAAGAACGCGCATGCGGCAAGTTTCTACAAGGTGGCGCCGGGCTACTTCCGTACCGCCGGTACGCGGCTGGCCGCCGGGCGTGAGTTCACTGCGCAAGACAATCCGAAGTCGCCGCCAGTGGCGATCGTGAACCAGACCTTCGCGCGCGCCGTGACGGGCGCCGCGAATGCGATCGGCCGCCGCTTTCGGAGAGGCGCTGGAGGACCGCTCTTTCAGATTGTCGCGATTGTGGAGGACGGAAAATACGAGACCCTCACCGAAAGCCCCAAAGCCGCGGTCTTCTTTCCGATTCTGCAAGACTACTCGTCCACCATCGTGCTGATGGCGCGTTCCCATCGGCCGGAGCCGGAATTGGCCGCGGAGATGCGCGCAGCCATCGGACGGCTGGATCCGCATCTGGCGGTCTTCGGCGTGGGGAGCCTGCATCAGATGCTGGGGCTCGTCTACCTTCCGATGCATGCGGCCGCGGCCGCGCTAGGTGCGTTCGGCGTGCTGGCGATGATGCTGTCGATCACCGGCATTTACGGTCTGGCGGCGTATACCGTATCGCGGCGGGTGCGTGAGATCGGCATCCGCGTGGCCATTGGCGCACGGCCCGCACAAGTCTTGCGGCTGATCTTCGCGCGCACCGGACTGTTGGTGGCGGCGGGTGCGGCTGGCGGACTGGCGTTGGGCATGGCCGGCGCCAGCGTGCTGGCCAGTATCGTCTTTCAGGCCAGTTCACGCGATCCGGTGGTGATTGGGGCGGCCGTGCTGGCGATCTCCTGCGTGGGCCTGGCGGCAGCTGCCGGGCCTGCCCGCCGGGCGCTGCGCATCGATCCGGTGCAGGCTCTCCGGCACGAGTAGCGCGCGATAAGCCTGCGTGCTTACCGCCTGTGGAACCACTTCAGCCGTGCCAGCGCGCCATAGCACACCAGGCAGCACCAAAAGTCAATAGCCAATCCCCAATCGATCCGGTATGGTACGTGGCGGCCGGCTGGCGGCAGGTAGCGGTCCAGGCTGAAGTAGGCCGCATTGCCCAGTACCACCGCGGCCAGGCTGTGCCAGAATTGGCGCATCGAAAAGATCTGACGCTCAGCCATCCGGACGCCTTCCCGGCGGCAAGCCATTCCATGGCGCATCCAGAACCTGGCGGATCTTCTCCACCAGTTCGACCGATGTAAACGGCTTGGGCAGAAACGCCACCGAGACGCGTCCCAGGCGCTGCACCGAGGGCTCATCGGGATAGCCCGACATCATCAGGATGCGCAAGTCCGGGCGCGCACGGTGCAGGCGTTCGGCCAGATCCGCGCCGCGCATGTTGGGCATGATCAGATCGGTCAACACCAGTTGAATCGGCTGGGAGTAAGTTTCGCAGACGCGCAAGGCGTGATGTCCATCGCGCGCTTCCAGCACCCGGTATCCGTTCTGCACCAGCATGAGGCACACCAAGTTGCGGACGGCGTCGCCATCTTCGACCACTAGAATCGTTTCTTTCAATAGAGATCCACCGCGACGGCCCTACAGCTATTGTACGTGCATGGCATCGCCGAAATACGACAAAATCTGCTCCGAGCAACGGCGGCACGCGTCGTCTTCATCCGGGCCACGGGTTTCACACCGAATCAGTTCGCGGTCTTCGAACGCCATGCTTCGTCCGCAAACCCAGTCTTCCCCGTCGCGGATATGGATGTGGTTGAATTCTGTCACGCGTTTATCCCCAGTAGATATAGTACTAGACACTTTGTACACTTGTCCGATGTGAGTATTGACCCTAAAGTTGAAACATCGTAAAATGCGTCTGACTGCCTTATTTCCAAGGAGGAAAAGTGATTTTTTGGGGCCCCGCGAGAAGTGTGTCCATCGACGAAAAAGAACCGGCCAGGCATAGACTCAGTGCCCTCGGCATTTTAGCGGCCTTGCCGATGCTGGTTTACGGGCAAGGCGTGGTGATCACACCGGCGACCCCGCCAGCCGTACCCGCAGGCTACTGTTCCTCAATGTATAGCGAACTGCAGGGCGATCTGCAGGCATTCAACACCGTGCTGGCCACCCCTCCCACCTGGACTCCGATACCGTTCGCTCCGGGCGCCTCCACCATATACGCCGCCAATCTGCAGTGGGCGAATGGCAACACGGGTCCTTCCGTAGGCGGCGCCGGCTATTTGGAGAGTACTGTTCAGCCTCAATTGCAGGCGTTGAAAGCGCTGGGTGTACAGGCCATATCGGTGCCGGTCCTGTTTCCCATTCTTTATGAGCCTTTTTACGGCAGCCAGTCGGCCTTCCAGCCGTACTTAACGTTTTATACGCAGGTGGCCCAGGCGATCAGGGCTGCGGGCCTAAAACTCATTATCGACAACGAAATCCTTTTTTCCAACGACACCGCAGCCGGTTGGAGCAACATGAACGCGTTCTACGGTCCGCTAACCTGGCCGGAATATATCGCGGCGCGGGCCACCATGGCCGCCACTATCGAACAATACATGCAGCCGGATTACCTGATGCTGGCGAACGAACCGGATACGGAAGCCTTGCAGACGGGCCAGATAAACCTGAACATTCCAGCAGACGCCGCGGCAATGGTGCAGGCTGAAATCACGGCCGTGAAGAACTATCTCAGCACCACGACCGTGACCCCCTACCCTAAACTGGGCGCGGGCTTCGGCACATGGATGACGGGAGCGGGTGTCAGCAGCCTGTTGAACTACCTCAACGCCTACACCCCGCTGCCCTTGGACTACATCGATTACCATCTGCTGCAGATCGGCACCGTAGCCGGCGACAATTTTCTGAATAACTCGCTCACCATCTCCCAGATGGCCGCGGCCGCCGGTAAGCCGGTGGCCATTACCCAGGCCTGGATGGAGAACGAGACCAACGCGGAAGTGAATGTTCTGAACATCGACATTGTGCGGGCGCGCGGGCCCTTCAGCTTCTGGGCGCCGTTGAACGAATATTTCATGCAGACCGCGCAGTCTCTGGCGAATTACACGAACATGCTTTATCTGGTGCCGCAATTCCCGGTGTACATGTTCGCGCAACAAACATATGGCGGAACCGTGGCCAACCTCGGCGCGGTGAATTGTACGTGCACCACCACGAGCTGTTCGGATTACGACATCGGGGAAACCGAGAATTCGCTGGCGAACGCGGCCGATCAGATCAGCGTATACACCGACACGGGGCTTAATTACTACAAGCAATTGGTGACGACGCCGGACACCACTGCGCCGACCCAACCACCCAATCTGAAGGGCTCGGCCGGCTTCACCTCGGCGACTCTTACCTGGGGCGCATCCACCGACAACATCGGAGTAGCCGGCTACAACATATATCGCTGCACGCCGACGGCGGAAGGCCAGCCGTGCACGGGGGTGTATCTCGCCACTACGACCCTTCCGGGTTACTCCGACTCATCCCTCACGAGCGGCGTGCCGTATAACTATCAAGTGCAAGCATTCGATTTCGCCAACAACAATTCGCCGCTTTCGGCGGTGCTGAGTTTAGAGACGTATATAACGTCTGCAAGCGCGGCGACCAATTTGGTGGCCACTACAGTGTCCGCCCAGGAAATCACGCTGACCTGGTCGCCCCCATCGAACGCCGGAACCTCCGGCAGTTATCTGATTTATATGGGGACCTCGGTGTCGAATCTTCAGCAGGTTGCGACCCGGGCGTTCCCTACGACTACCTACACTGCATTGTCCCTGGCGGCGGGGACGACTTATTACTTCGGCATCGTAGCCGTGCAACAGGGGATCGATGCGCCAATGTCCAACACCGCCTATGCCATCACGCGGCCGCTGCCGACACCGCCCAACAATGTAGCGGGGACGCCTTATCCGACTAAGATCGCTCTCACCTGGCAGGAAACCGTCCAGCCCAATGGTTTGCCGATCAACGACTATCTGATCTACCAGGGAACCACACCAGGCAACGTCACCAAGGTCGGCACAGTGAAGGCCCCCACCTTGACATTCACGACCAGCACCACGTCTGATCCCCTGACCCCCAATACGACTTATTATTTCGAGATCGTGGCGGTGGATACCGGCGTCCCCGCCGACGATTCGCTGCCCTCGGATGCGATCGCCGTCACTACGGATTCGCTGCCAAACGCGCCCGCCAACGTGGCGGCTACGGCAAACTCCACCACCCAAGTTACCGTGACATGGACCGAGACCGTCCCATCCAACGGTCTGCCGATTTCCGACTACACCGTCTTCCGGGGCGCCACGCCCACAACCATCACCACGAGCCTGGGTTCCACAACGGCGCTCAAATTTGTCGACACGAAGGCTTCCCCGGACACCACTTACTACTACGCCGTGGAAGCGAAGGACACCAGCCAGGATGTCTCGCCCCTGTCGGCCCCCGGGGAGGTCACTACGCCCGCGCTGCCCGCCGCGCCGGTGGACGTGGCAGCCACGGCGAACTCCACTACAAGGGTTACGGTAACCTGGAGCGAGAACATCCCGACGAATGGCCTGCCAATTTCCAGCTATACCGTCTACCGGGGGACGACACCCAGCACCATAACCACCGACGTGGGAGGCGCGACGGCGCTAAAGTTCGTAGACACCAAGGCTTCCGCGAACACGACTTACTACTACGCGGTAACGGCGACCGACAGCGGCAGGGATGTCTCTGCCCCCTCGAGCCCCGCGGAGGTCACTACTCCCGCAACGCCGGCCGCGCCCACAAACCTGGTGGCTACGCCAAACTCCACCACCCAAATCACGGTAACGTGGTCCGAGAATATCCCCACAAACGGCTTGCCCATCGGAAGCTACACAATCAATTGGGGGACATCGCCCACCAGCCTGACTAACAGCGCCAAGCGCAGCACGCCTACGTTTATCGACACCGGGCTGACGCCGGCTACTACTTACTACTTCCAGATAACGGCAACCGACACCGACGGGGACGCCTCACCTGCGTCGGCGACGGTCAACGCTACGACGCCGTAGTGACGTTACGACATGCTGGGCGCGTGCGCTGCGAGACAGGCCGGGAGGCCTGTCTTACCGCCAGCGGAACAGCTTGAGCGCGACTGGAAAGCATACCACCAGCCAAGCGGCCAGCACCAGCATTTGGCCCGACACCTGCGTCAGACCGGCCCCCTGCAGCATGTTCGCCCGTAGCGCGTCGATGGCCGCCGTCAGCGGCAGCGCCTTGATCACCGGCTGCAGCATGTCGGGAAATCGCTGTGCCGAGAAGAACACGCCGGAGACGATCCACATCGGCATCATCACCAGGTTCATCAATCCCGACGCGGCTTCGATCGTCCGCGCGCGCGAAGCGATCAACAATCCCAGCGCCCCGAACGCGAGCGAGGTGACCACGCACAACACCGCCAGATCGGCAAACGAGCCGCGCATGGGCACCTTAAAAACGAAGATGCCGAAGCTGAGCAGGAAGCCCACTTCGATAACCAACATGACCAGGCGCGACAACAGGAACGACAGCAAGTAGTAATGCCGCGGCATGGGGGTGGCGATCAGGCGCTTCATCAGCTTCCTGCGCCGCGCATCCACGATCGCGAATCCCATGCCCCAAATGGCGCTCCCCATCAGATTCATGCCCAACAAGCCCGGGATCAGAAAGTCGATGTAGCGGGAACCCGGCTCGCGCATCAGCCGGTCACTGGAGGCCACCGGATCCACGCGGCCCGCCGCGCGCTCTACGGCGCGATCCGCCAGCATGCGCGCGGCACGGCCCTCGGGATTGGTATCGTCGTAGCGGTATACGACCGAACCGCCGGCACCAGGTTCGGCCAGTAGGGCGACTTTGCCCGTGCGCAGCGCTTCTTCGGCGGCCGGTACGGACAACTGCTGGACGTCCAGCAGTTTGTCCTGCCGCAACGACTGCGCCAGATCCGGCGTGGCCGTAGCGATCTTGAGCACCTCCGCCGGCCGGTTGCGAAACGCCAAACCCAGGCCCGCGGCCAGCAGGATGGGGAAGATGAAGACCCAGAACAACGCTTCGGGTTCGCGCAGGAACTCGCGGAAACGGGTAAGGGTCAATTGCACCAAGGCGTGGTCCATCGGCGCGCGCGCACGGGGCGCCTGGCGCGACGGCCGCGCCGGCACTTCTCCCGGGCCGACTTTGCGAACCCCGCTGAAATCAGTCGTGATGTCACTCGTAATATCGCTCATGATTGTCACTGATCCCGCAAATGCCGTCCCGTCAACGTGACGAAGACGTCCTCCAACGTAGCCGAATGCGTGCGCAGTTCCGTGAGCGGAACGCCCTGGCGCTCCAACTCTACCAGCAGCGCGGGGACGGCCCGATGCAACTCCGTCACCTGCATTTGCACCGTGCCGTTTTCCGCGCGCACATCGCGCACGCCATCCATACGCCGCAGCGCCGTGATCTCCAGCGCGCGGGCGGCGCTGCCGGCGGAGAACTCGACCAGATGCTCCACTCCGATGGACGCGATCAGCTCACGCGGCGTGCCCTGCGCGATGACCTTCCCATGATCCATGATGGCTACCCGGCCACAAAGCTGTTCGGCCTCGTCCATGTAGTGCGTGGTCAATAGAATTGTACGGCCCTGCAGTTTGAACTGTTCGATCAATTCCCAAAGCTGGCGGCGGGCCTGCGGATCGAGGCCGGTAGTCGGTTCATCGAGAAACAGAAAATCCGGATCGCCTACCAGCGCGCAAGCCAGGGCCAGTCGCTGTTTCTGCCCTCCCGAGAGGCCGCCCACGCGCGCGTTCATCTTCTCTTCAAGCTGCACCAGCGCGATGACCTCGGATGCCGGCGGACCGGCGCGAAAGAAGCTGCGGAACAATTGGATGGTCTCGAGCACGGTGACCTTGTCGGCGAGCTGCGTTTCCTGAAGCTGAATGCCCAGGCGCTGCCGCAATTCCGCCGCGTCCGCATCCCATCGCATGCCGAGCAACTCGACTTCGCCCGAATCGGGGTCGGTCAAACCTTCGCAGATTTCGATGGTGGTGGTTTTGCCGGCGCCATTGGGTCCCAGCAGGCCGAAGCACTCGCCGGAGCGCACCTCCAGTTCCAGACCGTCAACGGCCACTACATCTTTAAACGTCTTGCGCAGGTTGCGGACGCACAGGGCGGGCGGGGACGCGGACGGCAGCATCTTTTTAGTATCGCGTGGGGAGAGGGTACGGTCAAACACGCAAAAGGCGGGCGCGTGCGGGCGCGTCCGGGCGAGGCGGACTGTGAGTCCCGCGAGAAGGAGTTAGCATCAGTATGGAGAGGAGATTCCAATGAGTTCTACACCTGCGGCGACCCCAGCGGCCGCCACATATACGATCGAGCCCACGCATTCGAGCGCGCACTTCAAGGTGCGGCATATGATGATCGCCAATGTGCGCGGCGAGTTCGGTAAAGTCAGCGGTACGGTGAAGGCAGACCCAACCAATCTGGCCGCCTCCAGCGTCACGGCCGAGATCGATGTCAATTCGATCAACACCCGCGATCCCGACCGGGACAAGCACCTGAAGAGCGCGGACTTCCTGGATGCGGCGAACTATCCTACGATCAAGTTTCAATCGACGAAAATCGAGACGGCCGGTCCGGAGGCTTACAATGTCACAGGCGATCTGACGGTACGCGGGGTCACGCGGGAGGTGTCGCTATACGTGACCGGACCTACCCCCGAGATTAAGGATCCTTGGGGCTACACGCGCCGCGGCGCGGAAGCGATAGCGAAGATCAACCGCAAGGACTTCGGCCTGACCTACGATCCGATACTGGAAGGCGGGGGCGTGATGGTGGGGAACGAGGTGGAGATCTCGCTCGAAGTAGAGTTGGTCAAGACGGCATAAAAAAAGGGCAGGCGATTCCGCCTGCCCCACCAAGTTCCGACGACTCGCTGTATTAGAATGTCAGCGTTACCACATTCGATTGAATTCCGGCGATGGTGACCGACACGTTGACAGTCCCGGTGCCGGCCAGGCTCGCGGGAAGCATGACGTTGACCTGGTCGAGTCCGGTAAAGTTGGGCGCCGCTCCCGCGAAGAACGGCGTCAGTGTCAGGCTCCCAATATTCACGGTCACATCCGAAAGGGCGGCGCGGCCCTGAATACCGGTACCGAACAATACGAGGGCGCTGGTGCCCGAACTGACGTTGAGAGACACGGCTGAGCAGTTTCCAGGCGCGCAACCCTTATCGAAGGTAGTGACGACGGTTTGCTGGCCCGTCGATCCATTGGTGACCAACTCGGCTGCGGCTACGCCCATGCCATTTTGGTTCGCCGCGTACAAAGTAGGCGCCACCGGGTTTAGATCGACGGGACTGGTTATGGCGCCCGAGGGCGTGTTGATGGTGATGACGGCCGGACCCATGCTGGCGCTCGCCGGGATCACGGCATTGAGCTGCGTCGGCCCGACGAAGATCAATGGCAATTCTGTTTGAACCCCGCTCGAATCGGTTACGAGCGCGCTCGTCCCGCCCAGGGAATTCGGCAGCGGCAGCGAAGTGGCCGATACCTCCGCGGAGGCGAGGTTGGAGCCGTAGATGCTTACCAGCGAAGCGGGCGCTACCGGCGCAATGCCGCCGGCCGATGAAACGGTCGTCGCGCTGCTGGCCTTAATAGCGGCGGCATACCATTTGCCAAGCGGCGTGAGCGTGCCGCTGGTCAAAGCGGTGGCTTCCTCAGACGTCTCCTGGATGGTTAGGTCGGCGCCGCTTAAGCTGCCGTACTGGTTGTAGTCGACATTGGCGAAGAACAGCTCGCTCTCAAAAGGAGATACGTATTCGAGTTGCTTCCAATACGCCAAATCGATAATTTGCTGCAGAAACTCGGCATCCTGCGGCGCCCAGAAGCTGTAATCGTTGTAGGGCTCGACCGTGGACAGCAAATCGATGATGCCATACTCGCTGAGGCCTTGCAGTTGGGCGTCGGTCATCTTGTGATCCCACACTTCCGAGATGGCCGACGGTTTACCTGCCGCGGTGGCCATATTGATGTAATTCACCGCGTCGGCAAGCATGCCATCGTTGACGGAAAAGGTATGCATGTCAAAGTGGTCGATTCCGGTGGACATCAGGGCCGAGACATAGTCGCTGCCGCCCTGTTGCCAGGCTCCGCAACCCGCCCCGATCAGGGGCGTGCCGTTAATTCCGGCGCTGCGCAATTGCGTGACTATGGTGGAAATCTGGGCGGCCCACTCCGCGGCTGTATACTCGGCGGGGAGTCCGATCAACTCGGATATGGTATCCGGTTCGGATCCCAGATTCAGCCAATCGGGTTTTAGCTGCTGTGCCACGATCTGCGCCGTTTGGGCCCGCCCGGCGGTGAACTCCGTGCTTGAAAGCGACGCGTAATAGGCCTTCAGCGGCAGATCGGTCGCATAGTCGGGAAATACGACGGTGGTTTCGATCAGCACCTTCATATTGTGCTGGCGGATCGCCGCCATCACAGCTTGATAGTAGGCCAGCACCGTGGCATAGTCTTGCGGATCGTTGTTGTACGTGAAGAACGGCTGATAGAGGATGGGAAACGACACGCCCACAGTGACGAACTGAACGCCAAGCTTGGACAAGCCGTCCAGTTCCCCCTGGACCCTGGTTAAAGCCTGGGGCGACAGGATGCCCGTAAGGCTGATGTTACTGTTAGCCGACAATAGTTCCGTGCCGAATGCCGACGACGGTTTGGTGCCCTTCCATTGTGAAGCGATGGTGGCATTGAAAGGACTAATGTAGGTCTCCATATTCGCACATTGCGCCGTATATGCAGCCGGAGCCGACTGACATTGGGCCGCCGCACGGTCGGTCGCGAATAGGCAGATCAAAATCAGGGAAAGGTAAGAGTGTTTCATGCGTATGTTTCTCACAACAGGTTGAACACCGTGGTGGCGGGAGGGTCGCGCGGCGGAACAGGGTTATCGGGTGTTTACCGTCGTAGTTAGTACGCTCGCTAATAGGGATTGTATGTCGCGGGACCAAACCGGTTTCAGTAAGTATGAAACCGGCCATCCAATGCGGTGGGAGGTCAGGCGCGTTGCCTGCCGGTTCCTATTGGAACGTCGCGGTTACCACGTTCGACGCGGTCCCGGCGACTGTCACCGTGATATTGACGGTGCCGCTGCCGGCCAAGCTCGCCGGGAGAGAGACGTCGACCTGATCTTCCCCGGTATATGCCGAAGCTCCGGCGAAGAATGGGGTGAGTGTCTGGGCGCCAATGGTCACGGTTACGTCGGAAAGCGAGGCGCGATTCTGAATGCCGGTGCCATACAGCACCAGCGCCGTGTTACCACCGCTGACATCCAGGGGAACGCCAGAGCAGCTTCCAGCCGCGCAGGTGAAAATATCCACAGTCACCTGACCGCTCGATTTGTTAGTGACCAACTGGCCGGCAGCCACTCCCCCGCCACTCAGGTTCGCGGTGAACAGAGTTGGCGCCGTGGGATTCAGCACCACCGGGCTGGCGACGGCGCCCGAGGGTGTATTAATGGTAATTACCGCCGGTCCGGTATTGGCGCCGGCCGGGATCACGGCATTTACCTGGGAGGGGCTGACGAATAACAATGGCAGGGAGGTTTCAGCGCCAGTGGAGTCGGTGACGACGGCGCTAATCCCGCCTAAGTTTGTAGGCAGCGGTAGCGAGGTTGCCGACAAAGGAGCGGCGGCCAGGTTGGAACCGTAGATGCTCACGAGCGAGGCGGGCGCCACCGGCGCGATTCCGCCGGCGGACGAAACCGTCGACGCATTGGCCGCTTTGATGGCGGCGCCATACCATTTCCCCAGCGGCGTGAGCGTTCCGGCGGCCAATGCGGCCCCTTCCGCGGTAGTCTCTTGCGAGGTCAGATCGGACGCGCTCAAGCTGGAGTATTGGGTGTAGTCCAGGTTGGCGAAGAACAGCTCGCTCTCGAAGGGAGACACATAGTAGAGCTGCTTCCAATATGCCAAATCGATCAGCTCCTGCAGGAACTGGGCGTCTTGCGGCGCCCAAAAGCTGTACGCGTTGTAGGGCTCCGCGCCGGAAAGCAAATTAATAATGCCGTATTCAGTTTGGCCCTGCAGTTGGGTGTCGGTGAGCTTGTGGTCCCACGCCTCCGAGATAGCCGCGCCCTTACCGGCCGCCAAAGCCATGTCGATATATGACGCGCCAGCGGTCAAATAGTCCATATTGACGGAAAACGTGTGCATGTCGAAGTAGTCGATACCGGAGGACATCAACGCCTGGACGTAGTCGCTCCCATTCTGCTGCCATGCTCCGCACCCGGCCCCGATCAACGGCGTCCCCTTGATTCCCGCGCTGCGCAATTGAGTGACGATGGTGCCAATATCGGTAGCCCATTGTTGCGCCGTATATTCGGCTGTCAGGCCCATTAGCTCGGACAGGGTATCCGGCTCCGAACCCAGGTTGATCCAATCGGGCTTGATCTGCTGCGCGACAATTAGCGCTTGCTGGGCGCGCCCGGCGGTCAACTGCGCCTCGGAGAGCCCGGCGAAGTAGGTGCTCAGCCCAGGAAGCCCGAGATCCGCCACATAGTCCGGGAAAACGATGAATGCCTCAATCAGCACTTTCATTCCGCGTTGGTGGGCCGCCGCCACCACGTTCTGATAAAAGGTCAGGACGGTGGCATAGTCGTCGGCTGCGCAGGGGGAGGCGCAAGCAGTGGATGTATAGAAAGGCTGGTAAAGGATGGGAAACGACACGGCGGTGGTGACCATTTGCACGCCCACCTTGGCCAAGCCGTCCAACTCCATGTTCACCCGGGTCATCGCGTCCGCCGACAGTATGCCTGTGAGGCCGATATTGTCGTTGGCGTAGAGAAGCTCCGTGCCGAACGCCGTTGGCGCCTTGCTGCCCTTCCACTGTGAACCAAGTGTGGTGTTGTAGGCGCCAATGTACCCCTGCATGTTGGCGCATGTCGCGGTATAGGCAGTCGGAGCGGACGAACATTGGGCCGCCGCACGGTTAGTGGCGCACAGCCCGATCGCAATCAGACAGAAGAGAAGGTTTCTCATGCTAAGGTTTCCCACAAGCACTTGAACACGGTTGGAAGCGGAAGGTCGCGCGCGAACTCCATGCCTTCCAGTTTATTTTAGATTCGGCTTGTGGCAGCCCCAGCCAGGCGGCTGGCGAGGCCGGGCCTAGAGGGCTCCACCGCGCGCTGCCCGACTTACTTGCCCCAAATGGGTGTTTTAGCCCACACCTCAGGCACTCAGCGGCAAAATATGCGGTCCCCGCGACGTCGAATCTTGCACCGGTTCGAATGGTATCGCAACTTGGCTCAGTTCGAACAGGAGCTTCTCCTGGCTACTGCAAATGCAGGGCAGGATATCGTTGGCGAAGTAGCCCGGACAGGGCGCCGATTCGCCGGCAAAGCAATAAGCGTTGTGCATTTTGTGCCTCGTCGTAGTATCCTCCGAGCACTTCATTGGCCGTTCATGGAAGGCGCCTTTGTGCCCTCTGGCTCTATGCTAATTATGGGACGCTGCACCGCGACTGTCAAGAATTCGTAAGAAGTTCATACCGGCTTCTCAAAATGGTCACTCTGCGGCGCGGAATGGATCGCTGCCAGCCTTGCCTTAAGGCTGGCTGGAGGCGCTGCCCGTGCCCGGATAGACCCCCATGAAGCTCAAAGTGTCGCCGGCGTTGATATAGGCTTGTAACTGGGCCTGCGTGTAAACCACGCCGGCATCGCTGATGTAGTTGTTCGATGCGGGTTGGTACAGCAAACCGTGTAATTGGCCATTGATTGTACCTCTGCCGATCAGATCGATGTTGCCGGCGCTGGCCTGCGACTGCAGCGTCGTCCAAGCGGTCTGCGAACCGGAATTTGCTACCGTACCGGCTGCCAACGTAATGGTATAACCTACGGCGGGAGCCGTTCCCGTATCGAAGCACACGCTGTATGCGATGATGTCGGTCTTCTGCGCCGCAGTGTAGCCGCTGAAAAGCGCGCTTGCCAAGAACGCCGCAAGCCCTGGGAAACTGCCGTCATGCCCGAGCCCGAAGCCATCGATGGTGGTGGCGGCGGACGTATTGAAAAGCAACTTCTGATAGACGTTCCTCAGTTCCGGCACTTTCAGTGGCTGCGAGCCATCCGGGACTCCCGCCGTCTGGATCACCCGGTTCGAACCCGGGCCGAAGTTATTGGAAGTGTGGCATTGGTTGCAGGTGCCCTTCATGGAAGCCGTGCCGGTACCGTCGATCGTCAGGAAATCGGTCTGCCCGGTGGCCGGATTCCCTCCATTCAACGAGGTAGGCATGGTGCGGTCCAGGTTCTCGTTAGGGTTCGGCAGGAACAGGATGCTGTTGGCGAAGTTAGTGTAAAGATCCATATCCGCGTCGGAAATCTCGGCGCCGCCCATCAATTCGTTGAAAGCCACGTTGAACGCGGCGAAGTCGGCCATGTCTCCCCTCCAGTGGTAAGGCGAGAGGTTCAGCAGACCGCGCAGGGTCTGGGTGGTCATAGGTCCCTTCATGGGGTGGAACTCGATGGTGACTCCATCCTGCACGACGCTGGTCATACTGCCGGCCGGATTGCCCAGATTCCACGCCAGATGGTCCATGTCGCCGTCCACGTGGCAGGATGCGCAAGCCCCCGTGCCGTTCCCGGAAAGCTTGGCATCGTACAGAAATCCGCGTCCGGCTTTCAGCAAAACCGGCGTGGGATCGGTTCCTACCGCGATTTCGCTGGTCACCGCTTTGGTGCCGGTGCCGATCACGGAGATGGTATTGGAAATGCGGTTGAGGGAATACAGCGTTTGCGCCTGTGAGTTTAGCGCCAGGCCTCTGGGCCCGCGCTTCGTGGTGGGACTGACGGCCGATCCGACGCTCTGTGGGTTCACCTCCACAAACCAGTTCACATTCCCGCTGGTGCTCACTTGCGCCACGCGATCAGTGCCGAAGGAAGCCACGTACATGAAATTCCCGCTGGGATCGAAGACCACGCCGGCCGGTTGCGCCAGCGCGGTGCTCAAGGCTGCCGGATTGGGCAGAATGGAGTAGTTGATGTTCGGATTCAGATTGAAAGGCGTGACCGTTCCCGATGCCACCTGAATGCGTGTGATTTGGTTATTCACCCAGTGGCCGTCCAGGTTTGGTTCGAAGAATGTCAGGTTCAGCGCGGCCGTGTTGGCGACATACAGATCACCTGTGACAGGGTTCACGGCAAGCCCCAGGTTAATGGTGCCTACTCCCGCGTAATAGCCGGCGACGGCAGGACTGGCGCCCGTATTGATGGCTACCACGCCATTGTCGGGCATCTTGTAGCCGATATCCGAACTCCATTCCGGGTTGCCGGCCGCCACGATCAGCGACACTTGCGGCGGCGCCGGCAGTGCCGGATTGAAGGCGGGAACGCACAGGGCCGGGTTGAACTTGGTCTGGCCTTTTACTCCGCATTGCACCGGCGCCAGATTCGCGGGGATGATAGTGGTGGCGTTTCCGGCTATTGCAAGGGCGGCGTATACCGTGCTCCCATCCGGGCTTACGGCTAGTGCGCGGGGGCTGCCGCCCGAAACCGGAAGCGTCGTGACCAAGGCGTGCGTGCTGGTGTCGATTACCGCTACGGCGTTGGCGCGCGAAACGCTGATATAGGCTTGGGAACCCGCGAACACCACATCCATCGGCTCAGGCTTGACGTAAATTGTGTCCACCACAATGCCCTGCGAAACCGAGACGATGCTCACGCTGTTGGAAACCTGGTTGACCACCCATACCTCGTCGTCGGTGCGCGGATTCACGGAGACGGGCCCCAGTCCGACTGGAATCTCGGAAAGCAAACTGGGACTGCCCGGCGTCGTAACGTCGAACACGGAAAGCGACGCGTTCGGCGTGTTTACGACAAACAGGAGTGTGCCATCCGCCGAAAGGCGCACAGGGTTGGTTTGCGCTTCCTCGAAGTTGGCGAACGCCGGCGGCGCCGACTGCGCACGGGTAGTTACGCGTGAGGATACACCAGCGATCAAGCCAAGGAGTATCACTGGGAATAGAGTCTTTCTGGGGAATGCCATACATCTACCTCTTTAGTGCTTGTTGCAGACTTCTTTTAGGATTCGGCCAGGCGGCCGGCGAGTTCGTTGTATCGGAACCTCTTGATTGAAGGGCGCTGAAGTGACTATAGGACAAAACCAAGTCAACGTCAAGCATTTACAAGAATTATGGTACTAGAGTGGAAGCGGCTGGCTCGGGGCGTCGTCTTTCTATCTGGCTAAGATACAAACAGTGACTAAGTAGTTACAGGATGAGTACGGGTCCGCACTCAAGAAATTTATTTTTTCCTTATTCCGCGGTAGGTTGTTGGGCAAGGAACAGGCGCACGGCCGACTCCAGCGCGGGTGCGCAGACGACGCAGTTGCCGCCGTAAATAGTGGACTTGCCTGCGAAATCGAAGAAGCGGGCGCCCGCCTCTTCGGCAATGATCTTGAGCGGCGCGAAGTCCCACGGCTTGCCGCTGGTTTCAATCCAAATTTCGGCATGGCCCCGCGAGACCGTCATGGCGTCCAGACATCCGCCCATGCTGCGCACGGCCCAGAACGGCTGCATCCAGGCCAGCAATCGTCCGCCAAACGGCTGGCGCGCGGCGGAGTTCAGGCTGTCGAAGCACAGCACGGCCTGGCTGATTTCGGCGATGCTGGAGGCGTGCATGCGCTGGTCGTTGACGAACGCGCCACCGCCGCGGGAGGCGGCGAACAATTCGCCGAGCGCGGGCATGCAGGCGAATCCGGCGACTACCTCGCCATCGGCTTCGAGGCCGATCAGGTTGGCCCAAACGGGATTGCCGCGCACAAAATCGCGGGTGCCGTCGATGGGGTCAATGATCCAGCGGCGGCCGCTGCGGGAGGGCTTCTGCGTGCCTTCTTCGCCCAGCAGGCCGTCGTCCGGGAAGGCCCGTTCCAGTTCGCCGGCAATGAATTGCTCGCATTCCCGGTCGGCGCGCGTGACGGGCGAATCGTCGGGCTTGGATTCGAAGGCAATGCCGGTGCGGTAGTAGCGCAGGGCGATTTCGCCCGCCCGGCGCGCGATGGAGCGCCCCATTTCGAGTTCTCTTTGAAGGTCGATCATTTGATTGGCCGGTTGATTGGCGGGGCCGTATCCGGAAATGGCCCCAATTTAGTAAGATAGCGTTGATGCTGAACTTTCGCCAGTTTGAAGTGGGACCGGACCCGTTCGGCCGGAAGTGGCAGGTCCTGTTCAAGTGGCTGCAGACGGCCATTTCGCTGCGTCACAGCGACACTGTCGACGTGAAATTTGTGCTGCAAAGCGAAGATACACGGGCGCAGAAGCAGATCGCCATGGCGCACGCGGACTTGCTCGAATTGAGCCGCCGCGCAGGTCATGAGATGAGCGACGCGTGGTGCTCCCGCCTAGCCGCCGCGCACCTGAAGCGCATGGTGGAGAGCGGCGAGGACATGGAGAAAGACCTGGTCGCGCCGCGTTTGCACGAGCTGTCCGGCTACGCCGCGGAGATCGCCCGCGAAGAAGGCGCACAGACCCCGGCGCGGCGGTGACCGCTGGCATTCGCTTGCTGACGCCGGCGGATATCCCGGCGGCGATCCGCATCCAGGCGTCCGCCGGCTGGAACCAGACGGAAACCGATTGGCGCAATCTGCTGCGGTTGGCGCCGGAGACATGCTTCGGTGTGGACTGCGACGGCACTCTGGCGGCCACGGCCACGGCGGTCTGCTATGAACACAGGCTGGCGTGGATCGGTATGGTGCTTACCGACCCTGCGCACCGCCGGCGCGGTTTCGCCCGCTGCGTGTTGGAGCACGTCATCGCGGCACTGACCGCGCGAGGGATGGAGTGGATCAAACTGGACGCCACCGAGATGGGCGCTCCATTGTATCGTCACCTGGGTTTTGAACCGGAGGGCAGCGTCGAGCGCTGGGGTGCATCGGCGGCACAGGCTGCCTGCATACGGAACCCGACCTGGCGGGACCAATGGTCCGCGCTCGACCGCCAGGCATTCGGGGCCGACCGTTCCGAGTTGCTCGCCATGCTGGCGCCGCTGGGAGCAGCCTGTCTTACCGATGGCGATGGCCAGGGTTATGCCATGGCGCGTCCCGGCTCACAGGCCGCGTACTTCGGTCCGTGTGTGAGCCGCGGGGCGGGCGCCGCGGGCCAACTGCTGGCGTGGTTTCTGGCCCGGCATCCAGGAAAGCCTGTCTGCTGGGACCTGCTGCCTTCCAATACCGAAGCGATCCGGCTGGCGCGCGCCGGCGGATTTGCGCCGCTCCGCCGGCTCGTGCGCATGGTGCGGCGCGGAGTTCCGGGCGCGCCGCCGCTGGTCCACGACGATTCCCAGGTATTCGCCATCGCTGGCTTCGAATACGGATAGCAGCAAACGTGCGACATTAATAGTGTCTCTTCGCATGCGTAAGCTCTTCTATTGGAAACTCAAAGGCCGCGAAATCAAGCTAGGTGAGCGTACCGTCATTCTCGGCGTCTTGAATTTGACGCCGGACTCCTTTTCCGATGGCGGCAAGTATCAGGACCCCGACCGGGCCTTCGCGCGCGCGCTCGAGATGGAAGAGCAAGGCGCCGACATTATCGATATCGGCGCGGAGTCCACCCGGCCGGAATCGACGCGCATCTCCGCGGCGGAGGAACTGCGGCGTCTGATACCGGTGTTGAAGCGCCTGCGCGGCCAATTGACGATTCCCATCTCCGTGGATACGTACAAGACAGAGGTAGCCGAGCGCGCCCTGGAGCACGGCGCCGAGATTATCAACGATCCCACCGGCCTGACGTTTGAGGCGCAGCTTGCGCGAGTGGTTTCCAACCACGACGCCGGGCTGATCCTGAATCATATGCGCGGGCGCCCGGAGACCTGGGCCAAGCTGCCGCCCCTGCCCGACGTGATGGGCGCCATCGTGCGCGACCTGGAGGCCACCGTCAGCCGCGCGCGGCACACGGGTATCGACCGCGCGCGCATCGTGGTGGATCCGGGGCTCGGATTCGGCAAACGCAAGGAACAGAACTCGGCGGTGCTGGCGCGCTTGCATGAGTTGACCAGCCTGGATCTGCCCATTCTGACGGGACCTTCGCGCAAATCGTTTTTGGCGCATGCGACCGAGCGGGAGACGCTCTTCGCCACGGCGGCAGCGGCTACCGCGGCGATCCTGGGAGGTGCGCATCTGCTGCGCGTCCACGATGTGGTGGAGATGCGCGCGGTGGCGGACGTGGCGGACGAGATTCTGCGCCAGGCGCCTGGGCAATAGCGCCGAACCGAGGTTTTTATGGAGCTGGCGGAGGGGCTTGAACCCCCGACCCTCTGATTACAAATCAGATGCTCTACCAACTGAGCTACGCCAGCGCCTAGTGGAGCGGGAGACGGGAATCGGACCCGCGACCAACAGCTTGGAAGGCTGTGACTCTACCACTGAGTTACTCCCGCAGCCAAACCATTATATCAGGCGGCTGGGCTTCCAGCCACTCGCTCGCCGATGCTCGGGAAAAGCCGCCGGCAGCCGCCATGGTGAAGCGTATTATCATATCCGGCATATGGCCAAAGCTTCTCAATTCGTCCCTCCCGGCTTCGGCGCCCTCACGGTCCACCTGACCGTACCGGGCTGCGCCGCCTATATCGAGTTTCTGAAAAGCGCGTTCAACGCCGTTGAGATCAGTCGCTCGCCCGGACCCGGCGGCAAGCTCATGCATGCCAGCGTCAAGATCGGCGACAGCATCATGATGCTCAACGACACGTTCCCGGAAATGGGAGGGCCGCCCATCGCCGAAGGCAACTGGCCGCTGCGCCTGAATCTGTATGTTCCGGACGCCGACGCCACCTGGGCCCAGGCGCTGGCCAATGGTTGCCAGGTCGTCTTCCCGCTGCAGGATCAATTCTGGGGCGATCGCTACGGCCAACTGCAGGATCCCTCTGGCTTCGTGTGGGCCATCGCGACGCACACCGAGGACCTCACACCCGACGAAGTCCAGCAGCGCGCTGTAGCCGCGTTCGGTGGCGGAAACGCGTAAGCGGCACGCGAAAATGGTGCTGGCGGCTGTGATGGTGTCCGCCGTTTTCGCGCACTCACGATAGGCCCCGAACAATAAATTTCCTAGGTATCCGTATTTTTCTATTGACAAGCCTCCTCTTGCTCGGTCATAGTCACTTATTCAGGTTTCGTAATGATGACTTACAGGAGGAACGCTACATGAAATATGCGATGATTGCCCTTCTATTCGGCTTGACTCTGGCGCCAAGCACGGCGCAGGCACAGAGCGGGCAGACCGGGACCGAGCAGGTGATTCCTATCCAGATCCTCTACCTTGCGCGGGGCGGCTGCCAGCCGGCTGTAATCCGCCGCAAAGCCGCCGAATTCCTGTTGTTCGTGGTCAACCTGAGTGGCCAGCCCGGGGTCCAGGTTGCGCTGCATTCTACGGATGGCGCCGCCCAAGCCTCGCAGCAATTCTCAACCACGCAACGGAATTGGGTCACAGACCTGAACCTCGGCCCTGGCACTTACACCTTGGATGGAGTCAATTCCGGACACCACTGCCAGATTGTGCTCGAGTAGTTGCTGAAATCGGAGAGGATTCCTACGCTTATGCCGCACTTTTGTCATAGAGGACTCCTGGCAGCCGCCGCGTTCATTGCCGCCTTTGCCGCGCAACTGGAGCTTTGTAAGGGCCAGGGGGTGCCGGCCCTGCCGGGTTCGACGCCGCCTTCCATCGCTCCTGGGACGCCGGCCGGCTCTTATGCGCTGTCGGACCTGGAAACCATCGACCTGTATAGCGGGAAAGTGAATTTTGTGGTTCCCATCCACGACGTCCAGGGGCGAGGGTCGGCGGGCTACCGGATGACGGTTCCGGTACAGCGGGGGTGGACCATCGAAGAGGTTTCGATTCCAGGGAAAAGCCCAGAGCCTTTCCCCATGTCGATGGAAACGCCGGATGCCCTTTACGCTACCCTTCCCGCGGAGCCGGACTATGCGGTAGAACCTTACCAGCCCGGCTACATGGTGGCCCGCGAGGTTGCTACGGGGGCGCCATGCCCCGCACCCAACGCCGCGGTCTATTATGGCGGCTATACGCTCACCAAGGTGGTCTTCATCGAACCGGACGGCACGGAGACGGAATTTGTGGACCAACTGTACGGCGGCGCGCCCCAGCCTACGCCATCCAATAGCTGCAACACCACCAACCAGGGCATCGGCGCATCGCGCGGAACCCTGTTCGTCGCCGTGGACGGCTCGGCAAA